>NZ_JBFBJY010000007.1:0-186739 GCF_040702125.1 Kitasatospora sp. NPDC085895
GTCCTCGTACTGGACGTACTCGGACTTCCGTCCGGTGCGGCGAGAGTGCGTGCCGGGCGTCGCGACGGGGCGAAGGTTGCCTGACGCGGCACTAGTCCGGCGGTGGGGAGGTCGGGCGCCACCGACCGCTCCGGCCGCGCCGGTCCCGCCCCGAGCGGGCGGGACCGACGCGGCGGACGCTCCCGGCCGGACGGCCCGCGCGGCGCCGGCCGCACTCGCCGCGGCCACCTGCTACGGCCTCCTGCAGGCCTGGTGGGCGCTCGGTCACGCACCGTCCTTCGGCCGCTTCGGCACCGACCTGCTGGTCTTCCCGGCCTGGGGCGCCGTGGTGCTGCGCCGGGGCGCGCAGGCGTGCGCCTCCGGCACGGGCAGCCCGTCAGCGCGGGATGCCCGGGGTGCTCGTGGGGGTCGCGCCGCGCGTGTCGTCCTTCTTCCACGCGCCGACGGCGAGCCGCCCCGTGGTGCCCAGGTCGAGCTCCGGGATCACCGTCACGGGGTCGGCACCCGCCTTCGCCCGGACCCTCAGGTACGGCGCGTTCACCGACTCGCCCGTTACGGACTCCACGGTGTTGCGCCAGACCAGCCCGGCGTAGGCGTGCTCGCCGGGCGCCAGCGTGACCGGACCGGGCGGGTCGTCGGTACCGGTGCCGGTCGAGAGGGCGTTGCCGCCGTGCAGGATCTGCACGCTGCCGACGGGCCTGTGCTCCTCGTCGATGACCTGGAGTTCCGGATAGCCGTTCAGGTGGACGGTACCCAACCCGCAGTTCTCCAGGTGGAGGCCGACTGCGCGCAGCCCCATGGCGGCATCGCCCTCGTCGGCGTAGACCCTGGTCCCGGACGGCGGGCAGGCCCCCGACTCGGCCGACGCCTCCTTGCTCGGAACGCTGCGCACCTTGGTGATCCGCACTCGCCCGCCGTCCGCGGAGGCGGACGCACTCGCTCCGCCGGGTACGGCACCCGGCAGGTGCTGTTCGGTCAGGCGGGGCGAGGGCGATGCACTCGGCGCGACGGTGCCCGACACCGTCCGGCCGGGAGCGACGTCCGCCACCGTCCGCTTGCCGACCCACATCGCCTGCCCGGACGGTGACAGGTGGGTGAACGTGATCGTGTAGGTGCGGGCCTCGCTGCCCCGGTTGGTGACCTCGAACTCGGTGCAGAGCGGACCCGAGCCGGTGATCCGGACACCACCCACCTCCCGCTCGGCCGGACCACCGGCCGACGCCGACGCCGAAGGGCCCGTCGGAACGCCGCAGGCGGACGTGGCACCCGACGGGACGGGGGCCCGCGAACCGGTGACGGCCACCGAGCCGCACGCGGTGAGCACCAGGAGGCCCGCGGCCAGGAGGACCGGAGAGATGGTACGGGAACGACGCATCCCCAGAGCTGACCATGACCGGCCGTCAGGGGCCGTGACAGCGGTCACACTTCAGGCAACAGCCCTGTCACAGCCGCGGGTCCGCCCACCGACCGGCGCGGGATCAGGGTGCAGCAGCGCGCACGACCCCGACGCGGCCGGGCCGGTCCCGCCACGCGCGCCGGCGGCGCAGCAGGTCGGCCGCCGGGCGCGGCGGGGTGGCTACTGTGAGCCGCATGAGCCTGTGGTCACTGCGATCCGCCCTGCCGCGACTGAACGGAGCGCTGGTCGCGGGAGCGGCGGTGGGCGTCCTCGTCTGGCAGCTGCGCGACCTGTCGATGGGCGTTCTCGCCGGCATCACCGCGGCCCAGACCTTCTTCGTCGCGGCCGGGTGGATCGCGCTGTGGACCATGGACGCCGAGGCGACCCGCCGCAACGCCCGGCGCGAGGACTTCCGCCCCCTCCTGGAGGAGCTCGTCGTCGTCTCGGCGGCGATCGGCGGCCTCACCGGCATCGTGCTGCTGCTCCTGCTCGGCAGGTCCGGTGACAGCCACGCCGCCGCAGCGACCGCACTCGGCGGCGTCTTCATGGGATGGGCCTCGCTGCACCTGATGTACGCCGCCCGCTACGCCGAGCTCTACCTCGCACCCCCGACCGGCGGAATCGACTTCAACTCCGACGAGCCGCCCTCCTACAAGGACTTCCTCTACTTCAGCTACAACCTCGGCATGACCTACCAGGTGTCCGACACCAGCGTCACCACCACCGCGATCCGTGCCGTCGTGCTGCGCCACTGCCTGCTCTCCTACGTGTTCGGCACGAGCATCCTGGCCACCACCATCAACCTCGTCACGGGCATCGTGACCGGCTAGGAGAACTGCCGTCCGCGTCCGCCGATGACGGTGAGGGTGAGGGTGACGGTTCAGGGTGCGCCGCCGGTGCGGGTGGGGTGCCAGCGCCTCGCGGCCGGCAGGCAGAGGATCCGCGCCAGCAGGCGGACCGGCGGCAGGGCCAGAAGGCCTCCCGCGTAGGGCCACGCGCCGCCCGAGCGCATCAGCACGCGGGCAGCGGCCTCCGGGCCGCCGTAGACCTTGCCCGAGGGGGTGAGCCACAGCGGCCCGTGCTGGACGCGTTCCGCCGTCACCAGTCCGCGCCCGCCCGCACAGGCGTCCAGCGCGCGGAGGTCGACGAACTGGCAGGCGACCGCCTCCCACTCACCGGACGACCGGACCGCTCCCGGGTGGCGTTCCGCCCATGCCACCCAGCCGGTACACATCGCGCAGTCCCCGTCGAAGAGCAGCACGGGAACCCGGAGGACCTCCGCCATACTCCCGATTCTCCCCCCGAACCGGGCCGAGCGACCCGGGACGGGGGAACCGGATCGGCGGGAAGCGGGCCGGACGCAGCTGCTCAGGTGCGCAGGCCGAGGGTGGTGCTGGGCGTGGTGCCGTACGCCTCCCGGTAGTGGGCGGCGAACCGGCCCACGTGGGCGAAGCCCCAGCGCATCGCGATCCCGGTGACCGTCGCGGTGGCGGGATCGGCGGCCAGCAGCTCCCGGTGCGCGGCGTCCAGGCGCACCGTGCGCAGATGGGCGAGCGGGGTGGTGCCGAGGTGGCGGCGGAAGGCGTACTGCAGCGCCCTGGGGGTGACGCAGGCGGCGTCGGCGATCTCGGCGAGGGTGATGTCCCGGTCGGCGTGCGACGCGATGAACGCGGTCGCCCGCCGCACCGTCGCGGGGGTGGCGTCCGTCTCGTCGGCCGGTGCGGGGTCGGGCGCCACCTGGGCGGGGAAGGCGGCGAGCGCCGCGGCGGCGAGCAGCCGGGCGGTGTTGGAGACCAGCAGGGCCGGCAGCGTCTGGTCGCGGCCGAACTGGTCGGCGGCCAGGTCGACGGCGGCGCGCCACAGCCGGGCCGCGGCGGGCGTGGCGGGGGCGACCGGAGCGGCCGCGTACCGCAGTGGTGCGGTCCGCCCGCCGATCGGGACGCCGGCGGTGTCGCGGACGACCCCGGCGGCCAGGCTGGCGCTGTTGATCGTGCAGCTGTTGCTCTGCGCCGTGTACGGCACGCCCGCCGGGTTGAGGACCAGGCTCCCGGCGCCCGCGCGCTCCTCGCTGCCCTCGGAGTCGACCTCCAGCCGCCCGGCGCGGACGTCGTTGACGATCATCGCGTCCAGGGGCTCGCAGGCGAAGGACAGTGTCCCCGGCAGGGTGATCCGGTCCACCGTGAACAGGCCGGCGTCGATCCGCTCGTACCGCAGGCTCACTCCGCCGCCCAGGCCCGACAGGCGCAGGCTGGAGCCGTACGCGGCGTCGAGGAAGTCCCGCGCCTCGTCGGCGTCCCGCGTCGCGAAGGACGTGCGGAGGACCGGCACCGTGCCGCCCTCGACCGCGGAGGTCATCGTCCTCACCGCCCTCTCACTTCGGAACACCCGCCCTGTCCCCGCCGACCCTACGCGCCTACCCGGGAAACGCAGGCACGCACGGTCCCCGACACCCACCGGCCCACGAGCGGCCGGGCCCCTGCACCGGGACGCACACGGGCGGACCGGCACATCTTGAACGCGTTCAAATTCTGTGCCGGGCCGCTCCCGTCCGGCGGCGCTCCGCGTGCGACCCGCTCGGTCACCGCGCTGCGCGCGGTGTTCGGGCAGGGGCTGGGGCAGGGACTCGAACATGGGGGAACGTGGCAGAGGAACGGCTGGAGGGCGACGCCGCCGACGGCCCGGCCGGTGGCGCAGTCCTGCCGCAGCGGCGCCCGGAGCGGACTGAACCGGACAGGCCGAACCCGGACAGGCCGAACCCGGGCTCGGCCCGGGCGTCACCCGTCCGGCGGCGTGTCCCAGACGATCCGCTGGACAGCGCCCGCCGAGATCCACATCTCTCCCCCGTCGTGCGGCCGCACCCGCACCCACCGCCCGGTCACCCGCACCTGCCCGCCCACGTGCGCAGCCGCCGTCTCGATCCCCGCGACCGACCCGGGCCGGCAGTGCACCACCGCGGAGGCCCACCGCTTCTTCGTGCTTCCCATGTCCACCAGACTCGGTCCCCGCCCGGCCGTCCACCACCGCAGCGCGGCCGTTCCGCCGCCGTGTCGGAGGTCCACGACACAATCCGGACCGTGGACCCGAGACCCGAACCGATGCCCCCGTCCGTCAGCCGGCAGCGGTCGGACGAGCTCTGCCGCGCGATCTCCCGGATCTCCGACCTGGTGCTCTCCGGAGCCGGGAACGCGGACGAGGAGATCAGAGCCTTCAACGCGAGCACGGGCCACGACTACGGTGCCCCGGACTTCGCCGAGTACGACGGCAGCCGGAGTCTGCACGACTTCGCGCGGGAGGCCGCCAGGCCACCCCGGCCGCGGATCGCGGACATCACCGTGGACGAACTCGTCGGGATCGTCCGCAGGATCCTCCACGGCGATCCGGAGAGCGACCACTACCTGGCACTCTTCGAAGCCAACGTGCGGCATCCCCGGGCCAGGAGCCTGATCCACCAGCCCCCGGCCGAACTGCGCGGCGCGTCGGCCGAGGAGATCGTCGATGCGGCACTCGCCTACCGGCCGATCGCCCTCTGACCTCCGCCGGGCGGGGCCGACAGGCGCCCGCCGCCCACGCCCGTTGCGGGCCGGCCGGTCGGTGAACGGCGGCTGCGGCTCACCCGCCGCGTCGACGCGGGAGTTCGGGCGCGGTGAGGACCTCCGCGAGGGGGAGGCCGGTGCCGGCCGCGGCGGCGAGGCGCTCGCGGATCTCGCGCGGGGTGCGCGGCCGCCATCCGGGGCCGCCGCAGCAGGAGGAGTGGAAGGTGACGCCGGCGTTGAGCAGGGCGGTGAGGGTGCGCCAGGCGGCCGTGTCCGCGCGGCGGGGGACCTTGAGGTCCTGTCCGGCGTCGACGAGCCGGCCGCGGCAGCGCGGACAGACCGTGGTCGGCGTGCGGCGCTTGACGGAGGCACGGCACGGCAGGCACACGTAGTGCCGGTTCGGGGTACCGCCGCGGAAGCACATGACGGTCAGTATGGTGGCCGGCCCACCGGTGCCCCAGCGGATTTCGCCGCCCGGACCGGGAGATCGAATCGCAACCGTGCGGCACTGGACCGGGCCGTTGCGGTACGACCACAGTGGACCGGTCGGTTCGGGACGGGGGGACGGGGGGCGGCGTGGACCGGGTCAGGTACGTCGACTTCCTACGGGGAGCGGCGATCGTGATGGTGGTGCTCGGGCACTGGGTGATCACCGCGCTGGTGCGGCACCCGGACGGCACGATCGCGGCGCCCGAACTGCTCGCCACGGTGGGGTGGACGCAGTGGCTGACGCTGCTCTTCCAGATCATGCCGGTGTTCTTCCTGGCGGGCGGCCACGTGGCCGCCGGGTCCTGGCGGCGGCACCGGGAGGGCGGCGGCGGGGCGGCCGGATGGGTCCGCGCGCGGGCGGTGCGGCTGCTGCTGCCGACGGCCGCGTACGTGGGGACCGCGGTGCCGTGCCTGGCGGTCGGCCGGGCGGCCGGCGCGGATCCCGGGCTGCTGGGCATGGTGGGCTGGGCGCTGGCGATGCAGTTCTGGTTCCTGCCGGTCTACCTGGTCGTCAGCGCGCTGACGCCGTGGCTGTACGCGGCGTACCGGCGGTGGGGGCTCGCCTCCACCGCCGCGCTGGCCGGGCTGGCCGTGGTGGCGGGCCTGGTCGACCTGGCGGACCGCGGGAGTCCGGTCGGTGCGGCGGGCTACGTGCTGGTCTGGGCGGTGGCCTACCAGCTGGGTTTCGGCTGGGAGGACGGCCGGCTGCCGGGGCGCCGGCCGCTCCTGTGGGCGGTGGCCGGTGGCGGGGCCGCGGCGTTCGCAGGGCTGGTGGCGTTCGGGCCGTACCCGGTCAGCCTGATCCGGGTGAGCACCGAGGAGGTGAGCAACACCGACCCGCCGTCGCCGGCGATGCTCGCCTGGGTGCTCGCGCAGTGCGCGCTGTGCCTGCTCGCCGCACCCGCGATGGAACGGGCGCTGCGCGCGGAGTGGCTGTGGCGCCTGGTCCGCCCGCTCGGCCGGGTGTCGATGACGCTGTACCTGTGGCACATGGTGCCGGTGCTGGCGGCGGCTGCCGCGTTCTACCTGACGGACCTCGCGCCGGAGCCCGTGGTCGGTTCCGGCGGCTGGTGGGCGTGGCGGCCGGTGTGGATCGCCGTGCTGACGCTGTTCCTGTTCGGGCTGCTCGTGGCGCTGCGGCCGGTGGAACGGGGGCTGCTGCGGGTGGGCGGCGCGGTGCGTCCGCAGGCGGAGGTGCGGCAGCCGTACTCCGTGCTGGCGGGGCTGGCCGGACTCGCGGCCGCCGTCTGGACGCTGACGGTCTGGGCGGGCGAGGGGCTGGCCAGGACGGGCGCACCGGCGGGGTGGACGGTGGCGGGCTTCGCCGCGGGGACGGCGCTGGTGCTGCTGCCTCCGCCGCGTGCGGTGGTCGCGCCGGAAGCCTCCGAGGCGGGCTGAACCGGGCGGGCGATCCGGGGACCTGTCGGTTCCGGCACCGGACGAGGCCCGGGAGAGAGCCGGAAGGCCCGGCACCTGAGGTGCCGGGCCTTCCGGATGTGGTAGCGGGGACAGGATTTGAACCTGCGACCTCTGGGTTATGAGCCCAGCGAGCTACCGAGCTGCTCCACCCCGCGTCGGTGGACACGACTGTACGGCACTGCACCTGAGCTTGGGAAATCGGTTCCGACTCCGGTCCCCTGCGCGTGACCGGGCGGACCTCCCCGAGGGGCCGCTCAGGCCTCCAGGGCGGCCCGGACGAGACCGCGCAGCTCGTCGTCGGTGATGCCCGCCGCGTCCTTCGGCCGCAGCCGGACGGTCCCCCGGCCGCTGACGAGCTCGGGGTGCCGGGTGGTGAAGCCGCCGTCGCGGTCCTTCCCCCAGCCGTAGATCGAGATGCCGTGCTGCCAGGCGCCGACGTGGAGCCTGCGCTCGCCGACGCGGTAGGTCGGCATTCCGTACGACAGCGTCGGGCTCGTCTCCGGGAACGCCTCCAGGATCAGGCCGCTCACCCGGTCGAAGAGCGGGCGGTGTTCCGGGGCGATCGCGTCGACGTACTCCTGCACGGCGTCCATGCCGCCCATTCTGACCGTGCCCGGACCGGAGCGCCGCCTGCCGCGGCGGGTTCCCCCTGCTCGGGCGCGGGTGTCCGTCATGGCCGACGGGGCCGTCATGACCGTCATGACCGTCATGACCGGCGGGGCTCGCGGGTGAAGGTGAGCATCCTGCTGCTGAACGGGCCGGCGGGGAGGTCCGGGTCGATGCCGCGGGCCATGAGCGCCGCGCCCGAGGACAGGGTGTGCGGGCCGTCGGGGTGCGTGTCGTCGGTGACGCGGTAGAGGGCGTCGCGGTCGAGTCCGTGCAGGTCCAGCTCGGGGGTGGGGCAGGACGCGGGTGCGGATGCAGGTGCGGGAGTTTCGGCCGCCCCCACCTCGATCTCAAGATTTTTTCGCGCCCGGGAAGCATTCACCACAGCGCTATCCCCCCACCGCGACCTGGCGGACCGTCAGATGGTGCAGCCCGCCGCCATCACCGCGCCCGCGGATACTGCAGGCGCAGCGGTCCTGACAACTGGCGTGCAGTGAGGAGCAAGTGAATCCGTTTCACCGAATTGCCCCTGTGACAAATCTTTCAGCCCGGACACGGCGCCGCTACAAAGTTACCGCCGCGTCAAGGTGACGCGGGTAGACCGGTGGAGGTCCCATGCGGCCGCGCTTCGTCCTGTCCTTGTCCGGCACCGTCCTCCTGTTCGCTTCGAGCCTCTTCCTCGCCGCACCGCCCGCCGCGGCGGCGGCGGCGACCGGGAACTACGTCGCCCTCGGCGACTCGTACTCATCCGGCGAAGGAACCGGCGACTACATCGGCTCGGCAGGATCGTGCAACCGCAGCCTGCACGCCTACCCCGCGCTCTGGGCCTCCGCCCACTCCCCCGCCTCTTTCGCCTTCGTCGCCTGCTCCGGCGCCACCACCGCCGACGTCATCGACAAGCAGCTGTCCTCCGTCAACAGCGCGACCACACTGGTCAGCATCAGCGTCGGCGGCAACGACGCCGGCTTCGCGAGCGCCATGCAGACCTGCGTCCTCAACGGCACCAACGCCTGCCTGACCGCCGTGAACAACTCCAAGAACTTCGCCACCAGCAAGCTCCCCGCCCTGCTCGACCAGGTCTACGCGGGCATCCGCAACCGCGCCCCGTCGGCCCGTGTCGTCGTCCTCGGCTACCCCCACCTCTACAAGATCGGCGGAAGCTGCACCTTCGGCATCAGCGACACCAGCCGCAACGCCATCAACGGCGCCGCCGACACCATCGACTCCGTCATCGCCGGCAGAGCCGGCGCAGCCGGATTCGCCTTCGGCGACGTACGCCCGGTGTTCACCGACCACGAGATCTGCTCGTCCGACTGGTGGCTCAACAGCACCCGCGTCATCGTCCACGAGAGCTACCACCCGAACGCGACCGGCCACGCCAACGGCTACCTGCCCACGTTCAGCGCCAGAGCCTGATCCCCCCCTCCCCGCGCCGGCCCCGTCCGACCGCGAGCACGGTCGGACGGGGCACGGTCCGCGCCGGACAATCATGGTTCGTGTCGCAACAGATCCGACGATCCGACGGCCGCCCGCAATGCCACCACCACGGCCGGACGGAATGCGTTCGCCCCGACGACGGCGAGACCGAATGCATCACTCCGGAGGAGCAGCAGTGGTCGCCGGGGTCCGCAGACGGTTTCGCGCGCAGGCTCCGCGGCCGGATGCCGCTCGACCGTCGGCAACGGCTGCGCCGTCTCCCTCTGACCTTGTCGGATCGGCGTGCGGCTCCCCCGGCCTCCGGCGGATCACACGCACGCCTGATCCGCCGGACATACCCTGGAGGATCCGTTCCCAGGGGTGCCTGCGGAGGGTGTGGGGTGGGCGGTCAGGCGTCGGGGTCGACTTCGGGGTGTGTGAACCGCACGGGCTTGCCCAGCGACCGGGCGTAGGCGATTTCGGCCCGGGTGCTGTCTCCGATGTAGTCACCGACCACGAGCACCTCGTCGGCGAGCCGGATCTTCGCCCGGTGCAGATCGTCGAGTCGCGCCTTCAGCGCCTCGGCCTCGACGGGATCGGACCAGAGTTCGTGCGGCGACTTCATGTCGCAGCCCGGCTTGACGACGATCCTTCCGGCTTCGGTCTCCCGCAGATCGGCCTCGGCCATCTCGGCCATGAAACGGGTGGAGCCGCAGATCACGACGATGCGCGGGAGGCGCAGTTGCCCCTTCGCGTCGGCGAGTTTCTCCTCGGGGGTGAGCGGTTGCGGGTGGGACACCGGTTCCTCCTGGTGGTGTGGGCCCGATCCAGGCCCTCTCCTTCGGATCTTGTCGGATCAGTGCGCGGCGGTGGGTGCTGATCCGACAAGATCCGAAGGAGAGGGCCTAAGCGGGCGCGCCGTCCTCGTCGGCCCGGATCTCGGTGCCGAACCGCCAGGCCTCGATGTCGCGGTAGCGGATCGGCCCGGGGCCGCGGCCGATGTTGCTGCCCACCAGGTGGAGGCGCTCGGCGTGCCACGGCCGGCCCACGAAGCCGGAGAGTCCGGCCGCGGCCTGCGGCACGCTGGTGGGATCGTCGCGGCGGGCCCGCGCCAGTGTCAGGTGGGGGCGCAGCGGGCGGTTGTTGAACTCGATCCCGCAGGACCCGACCAGTTCCCGGACGTCGGCGGCGAGGAGGTGCAGTCCGTCCAGGTCCCCGTCGATCCCGCTCCACAGCAGTCGCTCGTCGAAGTGGCCGCCGCCGCGCAGGCCCAGGTGCAGGGCGGGGTGCGACGCCGCCCGGCCGGCCAGCACGGAGCGCAGCAACGGCACGGCCGTGGCGGGCAGTTCACCGAGGAAGGCCAGGGTGATGTGCCAGTCCTCGATCCGGTTCCACCGCAGCCGCGGGTAGCGGGCGTAGGCGGGTTGCAGCGCCCGGGCCAGCTCGTCCTTGGCCTCGTCGGGTGGAGCCAGCGCCACGAAGACGCGCAGGGTCGAGGGCTCGGGGTCGTCGTTCACCAGGGATTTCTAGCACGGGCGGCTGATTCCCGGCCGGGCCGAGGGTGGCATGATCCGGGCATGAGCCTCACCGGGCGGCAGCTCGCACTGGCCGTGCTGGAGCGTCAGTTCCTGCTCGAGCGCCGGCGCCTCGACGTGGCGGAGGCGGTTCGCCGGCTCTGCGCTCTGCAGGCGCAGGAACCGGCTTCGCCGTACCTGGCGCTGTGGAACCGGGTGCAGGACTTCGCGCCGGAGGATCTCGACGCGGCGTTCACGGACGGCCGGGTCGTGAAGTCGACGCTGATGCGGCTCACCCTGCACGTCGTCCATGCCGAGGACCACGAGCCCTACCGCGCCGCCATGCTGAGCACGCTGCGGGCGTCACGGCTGTACGACCGCCGGTTCACCGCAACGGGGCTGGCCCCCGCCGACGCCGATGCGCTGCTGCCGGAGCTCGCCCGGTTCCTGCAGCAGCCGCGCACGGGCGCACGGGTGGAGCAGGAGGTCGCACGGAGGCACGGCGAGCACGCCCACCGCGTGTGGTGGGCGCTGCGCACGTTCGCGCCGGTGCACCATGCACCGACCGGCGGCCCGTGGTCGTTCGCCCGGCCGAACAGCTACCGTGCCGCCCCGGCGGCCGCGGCGGTCGAACCGCGGGAGGCCGGCGCCGGGGTCCGGCGTCTGCTGCTCTCGTACTTGCGCGCGTTCGGGCCCGCGTCGGCCCAGGACTTCGCCCGGTTCACCCTGCTGACGCGCACCCCGACGGCGGAGGCCCTGCGGGCGCTCGGCGACCGGGTGGTGCGGGTGCAGGGGCCCGGCCGCACCGCCCTGTTCGACCTGGCCGACGCCACCGTGCCCGACGACGACACCCCGGCGCCGCCCAGGCTGCTGCCGATGTGGGACAGCACGCTGCTGGCGCACGCCGTCCCCGGACGGCTCGTGCTGGCCGAGTACCGGCCGCTGGTCGTCCGGCGCAACGGCGACGTGCTGCCCTGTCTGCTCGTCGACGGACAGGTCGTCGGCGTGTGGCGGGCCGTCGACGGCGGACTGGAACTGACCGCCTTCCGCAGGCTCGGCAGGGTTGCGTGGCAGGGCCTGACCGAGGAGGCGGCGCGGCTGTCGGTGCTGCTCGCCGACCGCGATCCGGCCGTCCACCGGCGCTACGGGCACTGGTGGGACAAGGGGTTTCCCGCGGTCGAGCGGACGGTCGTCAAGGGCTGACCGGGCCCTGCACGTTCGGCCTGCGGACCGGGCCGACGGGCGTGGGCGCAGGGCGCGGGCCGGAGGAGGATACCGCCCGCAGCCGGTCTGCGGGTGCCGACCCTTGGGATTCCCCTGATCCCGGGCGACGGCCTTCCCGCGGGGTGGCGCGTGGCCTATCGTCGCGTCCGCCCGCCCGCCCTGCGGCAGCCACCCGGGACCGCCGGGGCCGCCGGTCGCGTTCGGTGCCCTTCGTCCCCACCGACTCGGTCGCCCCGTCAGGAGCGCCGGGTCGGCCACCGTTTGGAGAACGACAGCAACGTGAAGAAGACCCTCAGCGCACTGGCCCTCGCCGCCGTTCTGGCCCTGGCCGGCTGCACACCGGAGGACACCCCCACCACCCGCACCGCCGCCCCGGCGGCCTCGGCGGCCGTCGCCTCGGCCGTGAACTCGCCGTCCCCTGAGGCGGTGTCACCGACCCCCATAGCCAGCCAGGACACGGCCACGGCCACCCCGACGGCCGCCCCCACGCCCGTCGGCACGGTCGCGGCGGCCACCCGCACGCCCTCCAGCCCCGCCGTCCGGCACACGACCTCCACTCCCACCGTCCGGCGCACCACCGCCGCCCCGGTTCGCACGACCGCGGCACCGACCGGCTGCCACCCCCTCTCCAACGCGGGCAACTGCTACCAGGCCGGTCAGTACTGCCGGAACTCCGACCACGGCGTCCACGGGACGGACGCGGCCGGCCGGGAGATCGTCTGCACGGACAACAACGGTTGGCGCTGGAAGCTCGTCTGACGTCCACCCGGCTCGGCCCGGTCCACCACCGACCCCGCCGATGCGGCCGGCCCCCACGGGAACGTGCGGGCCGGCCGCCGTCGCACGGACCGGCGGCGCCGATCACGGCACCAGCCGGCGCCGGCGGGGCCGGACAGGACGACTGCCGCACGGGTCTCCAGCAACCGCCGCGCCGTGGCGAGTTCCCCCCGCACGCCCGACCAGGCCGTGCTCACCCACAGCGGAACCCCTTGGTGCACGTCACGCCCAGGCCGCACAACGCTGGCCACCCGGAGTTCCGAAGGCAAACCCACCCCGCGGGCCCGGCCGCGACGGGGTCGGCCGCAGCGGGAGCGGACCGGTCGTCGATCTCGCCGTCGACGCCGCCCTCCCGGTCGACGACGGCCCGGCGGGCGTCCGGCCGCCGCAGCCGTGATCAAGCGGACCCGGGCGCGCCGGAGGGGATGCCCGGCGGGAACCCGCACGAGTCGATCAACTCGAAGACCAGGTCCTCGACGAACGGGTCGGCCCGCCGGACCAGGATCTCCGCGAGCGCCGCCGGGTCGGCGCCGCAGCCGGCCTCGGCCGCCCGGCGGGCGATGAGCGCGGCGGCTCCGGGAGGCGGCTCGGGGATTCCGTGGTCGGCGGCCATGACCGGGTCCAGGTAGGTCGACCAGCGGAGCCCGGACGGCGCCGGACCACGGACCTGGCACACGTCACTGTCCATCACGCTCGCGAACAGGACCGGGGCACCGGTGGTCTCCACCAGCTCCGCCAACGCCCGGCGCGAGTCGTCCCGGACGCCGTGATGGACCTGCGGGGTCTGCCAGCCGCCGGGACGCGGCCAGCAGGGGGTGACACATTCGGCGTGCCCCTCAGCGCAGCCCGCCGCGAACGCTGCCAGTTCGCGCAGCGGTCGTCCACTACGTGCCAGGACGAAGTCCCCTGTGAAGCCCACGGCCCCTCCTCGTGATCGGCCAGAGGCTATGCGGTGACAGTCCGCCCCGTCGGCGCTCCCGGCCCGTGAGCTGGAGCATCGCCACGCGCTACCGGGCCGCTACTGCGGCGATACGGCCCGAGGCGAGGATCGGCACACGAACGGCGCCCCGGTTCCCTCGGGGGTCGCCTTCGCGCACCACGCGGTTCCTGCTCCACCCGCAGGGGGGTTGGGCCCTCCCTGCAAACGGACGCCGGACGTTCCGGCGCCGTCGAAGGAAGGAACGACATGCGCGTCAAGAAGTTCGTCGCCGCGGCCGCCGTGGCCGGAAGCGTCCTCGCCGTCGGGCTGTCCACCGCGGCACCGGCG
Source organism: Kitasatospora sp. NPDC085895 (assembly GCF_040702125.1). Classification (NCBI taxonomy): domain Bacteria; kingdom Bacillati; phylum Actinomycetota; class Actinomycetes; order Kitasatosporales; family Streptomycetaceae; genus Kitasatospora; species Kitasatospora sp. NPDC085895. The sequence goes on from NZ_JBFBJY010000007.1 coordinate 13,642, forward strand.
ATGGCCGCGCCCGCACAGGACTGCACCTACGGCCAGGTCTGTCTGTACTACAACTCCAGCAGCTACGGCTACGGCGCGGTCTACATCCAGACCGGCGACGTCTCCAACTACGCCGGCAAGTACTTCAGCGGCGGTGCGAACGGCTCCAGCGGCTCCGGCGTCGAGGTGAAGAACCACGCCGCCGCGGTGGACAGCTGGATCGCCAGCAACTTCCGCGTCTACTACAACAGCGGCTACGACTGCAGCGTCGCCTGCCAGACCGTCGCCCCGTACGCGAGCGTGAACCTCAACTCCTCGCTGAAGAACAACAACGCGTCCGGCCGGGTCGTCTGACCCCGCCCGGCAACGCTCGATCGTTCTCGTCGGTCCCCGGCCCGGTGCACCCGGCCGGGGACCGGCGCGGCTCCCCGCCCGCCCAGCCCGCCCCGCCGACCAGGAAGGCCCTCGCTCCCGTGTCCAGCCGCCGGCGCCGCCGCCCCGCCGCTCTCCTGATCGCCCTGCCGCTGCTCCTGGCCGGCTGCGCGAGCGCCGCAGCCTCGAACCCCGGCGTGGACGGACCGCCGACCGCGCCGGTGACGCCGCCGCCGGTCTCCGCGACACCGACCCTCACGTCGGCGAACGACAAGCCCCTGCCGCTGGACGCCTACCTGCTGAACCCGCAGCAGGCGTCCGAGGTCGCCAAGGCGCAGCAGGAGCTGGTGTCCCGTTGCATGAAGCGGTTCGGGTTCACGTACACGCCTCCCGGCTCGGCCGACCAGCAGCGCGACAGCGACGCCCCCGCCAGCCGGGTGGACGGGCGCTACGGGCACCAGAGCGCCGCGTTGATGGCGAAGTGGGGGTACCACCCGGAGGGCGGGATCCGCGCCACCCCCGACGTACCGGGCGGCGGCTGGACGACCACGCCGGAGATGGCCGCCGCCGAGCGCGGCGTGTCCGACCCCAAGCAGCGGCTCGGTCCCGGCGGGCAGGTGGTGAACGGGCAGACGGTGCCGGAGCACGGCTGCGTCGGGGAGTCGGTGAAGCAGCTGACCGGGGCCGTCAACGGCCGGGTGGGCGACGCGCAGACCGCCGACGACATCAAGTTCTCGACCCTGAAGAACTCCCAGGAGGACGCCCGGACACGGGCGGTGTTCGCCCGGTGGTCGCAGTGCATGAAGGGCAGCGGGTACGACTACCCGGACCCGCTGGCGGCGGTCGGCGATCCGGAGTGGCGGAGGACCGCGCTGCCCACCGAGCGCGAGGTGCGGGTGGCGACCGCGGACGCGGCCTGCCGGGCGGAGTACAACGTGGTCGGCGTCTGGTACGCGGTCGACTACGCCTACCAGGAGCAGGCGATCAAGGCCAACGCCCCGGCCATGGCTGCCGCCAGGACGGCCCTGGAGACCCAGGTCCGGGCGGCCGCCCGGGCGCTGGCCGGCTGACGTCCCCGGACCCCGGACCCGCGGCTGTCGGCGCCCCCACTGCCGACAGCCCGGTCCACGCCGGCGGTCCTCGGCCGTCGTCCTCGACGGTGCGACGTTCTGCGGCGCGTGGTCAGTCCCAGGCCTCGGGGTCGCCGGGGCTTGGCGGGGGTCCGTTGCGGAAGGCGTCGATGCCGAGGGCGGTGCTGACGAGGCCCATCAGTGCGAAGACGGCGGGGACGAGCAGCCGGGACCAGCCGAGCCGGCTCGGGAGCAGCGCTGGCCGGGGCGGCCGAGGACGGTGACGGTGTCGCCCGGGACGAGGCCGTCGGGGGCGGAGCCGAGGTCGTCGAGGGGGACGGGGTCCGGGGCGGCGACGGTGACGACGCGGGCCGTGGTGCCGCGGGCCGTGCGGTCGTAGGCGGCCACCAGGACGGTCGCCCGGACGTGCGGGGCTCCGGCGTACTCGACGTGGGCCGCGATGCCCGAACCGCCCACGAGGACGGCGGCCAGGAGGAAGACCGGGCCGAGCACGATGTGGAGCTTCGGATCCTTGGCCGTGTGCACGGTCCCCCCTGACTCCTCCGGTTCCCGCGTGGTCCGGGCCGCCCGCGCCCACGCGGCGGAGCCGCCGGTCGACGGAGTCCCCGGTCCCCGTCCCGGGCGGTGGCGTCCCGGCGCCCACGGTGCGTCCCGCGCTACGACGGCGCTACCGGGGCGATACGGGCCGTCCCCATGATGGGGCCGCAACCGCCCGGAGACCACAGACGGGACCGCTCTGACCGAACGCCGGAGGTGCCGGCGTCGCAAGGAGGAACGAGATGCGCATCAGGAAGCTCCTCGCCGCGGCCGGCGTGGCCGCCGCCGTCGCCACGACCGGCCTGGCCACGGCGGACACCGCCTCGGCGATCAACTACGACTGCAACGGCGAGACCCACGCCGTCTGCCTCTACTACAACTCCAGCGCCTACGGCTACGGCGCCTACTTCCAGCAGGGCGGTGACATCCACGACTACGGGGCCTACTGGTTCCAGCCCGGCCTCAACGGCAGCAACGGTGTCGGCAACACGGTGAAGAACCACGCCGCGGCCGTGGACAGCTGGTACGGCGGCAACTTCGTCGTCTACTACAACAGCTGGTACGACTGCCGGTACGCCTGCCAGACCATCCCGGCCTGGAAGACCGTGGACCTCAACAGCACGCTGAAGAACAACAACGCCTCGGGCGCCTTCCACTGAGCCCGTCCGAGCCCGCCCGGGTCCGTGTCCGGGCCCGGGCGGCTCCCGCGGTGGTCCCCGGCCGTCCCCACCGGCCGGGGACCACCGCGGCCGCCGATCCGCCGAGTCCTCCTCGCGAGAGAGATCCCACCCGTGTCACGACGCCCGCGCCGCACCGCCCTGCTGATCGCCCTGCCGCTCCTGCTGGCCGGTTGCGCGGGCGCGGTTGCGGAGCCGAAGCCCGGCACCGCCTCCCCGTCGCGCACGGACCCCGTTCCCTCGGTCTCCGCCGTGCCGGCGCTCGACTCGGCCAACGACAAGCCGCTGCCCCTCGACGGCTACCTGCTCAACTACGAGCAGCAGACCCAGGTCGAGCAGGCGCAGGCCAAGCTGGTCACCGCCTGCATGACCCGGCTCGGGTTCACCTTCGCCTTCCCCGCGTCGCCCGGGGAACTGCGCGGCAGCGACGCTCCCACCACCCGGATCGACGGCCGCTACGGCCCGCAGAACGCCGCGACGATGGCGATCTGGGGCTACCACCCGGAGGGCGGCGTCCCCGCCGAGAAGATGCAGCCCCGGTCGGCCCCGGCGCCGACGTCACGGGAGGAGACGATCGCGGAGACCGGCTCCTCGGACCCGAAGCAACGGTTCGGCCCGGGAGGCCAGCTCGTCAACGGCCGCAAGGTGCCCGACCACGGCTGCTTCGGCGAGGCCAACCAGCGGCTCACCGGTGCTGCGGACGGGCAGATCGGCGACCCGCAGACGGCCGTCACCCTCAAGTTCCGCACGCTGAGCGAGTCCCAGCAGGACACGCGCACCCGGGCCGCGTTCGCCCGGTGGTCGCAGTGCATGAAGGGGAACGGCTTCGACTACCCGGATCCGGTGGCGGCGATGGGCGACCCGGAGTGGAACAGGACGCCCATGCCCACCCCGCACGAGATCCGGGTGGCGAAGGCGGACGCGGCCTGCCGGCACGAGCACAACGTGGTGGGCGTCTGGTACGCGGTGGACTACGCCTACCAGCTGGAGGCGATCGCCGCCGAGGGGAAGGCGATGGCCGAGGCCAAGGCCGGCCTGGAGACCCAGGTCCGGGCCGCCCGCCAGGTCCTGACCTCCTGAGGAGCCGTCCCATCGGGGCGTGCGGGCTGCTCGTGTGACGGTCGTGGATCGCCCGGTGCCGGACGGGTCGCGGAAGTCGTTCCGGGGATGACTTCCCGGGGGACGTCGGGGACGTCGTTCCCGGCCGGGGCCCGGGGCCGCCGCGCCGGGGCGGCGCCGGGAGACCCGGTCACCGCCCCGGTGGCGGTCAGACGGTCGCCACGCCGTTCGAGTAGCCCTTCATGAAGTAGGTGCCGAATCCGTTCTGCACGGGATCGCCGCTGTTGTTGACGCAGTGCAGGATGCCTCCGCCGCCGGGGCCGTTGAGGCACACGGTCATCAGGTCGGTGAGGACGACACCGGGGGTGTCGGGAACCTCGTAGGCCCGGTCGGCGTAGATGTCGGCCTGCAGGTTGAAGAAGCAGTAGCTGCCCAGGCCCCAGGCCCGGTGGTCGGTGACGGAGTCGGCGACCTTGTACGCGGCGTAGCCGCGGGTGCCGTGGTGGACCCAGGCGGACTGGGTGGGGACGTCGTAGGGGTGCTCGTTCTGGAAGAAGTAGGTGCGGCCGTGGTTGCCGTTCCAGAGCACCTCGTACTTCTGGAAGTGCTCGGCGAACAGGCCGTAGGTGGTGACCCGGTCGCCGTTGACGAGGAAGCCGGTGCCGGCGGGGTTGACCGACCAGCCGACGCTGCCGTCGAGGCCGTGGTCCGCGCGCCAGACCCAGATGTGGTCGACGATCACGTCGTTGCTGTCGATCCGGATGGCGACCTCGGTGCCGCCGGCCACGACGCCGCCGATCCGGGCGAAGACGTCGAAGAGCGCGGTGGGGCGGCCGGAGTGGTTCCGGCGGCTGCGGCCCTCCCCGACCCGGAGCAGCACCGGGGAGCCGGCCGAAGCGGCCTCCAGGAGCAGGCCCGCGACGGTGACGTCGTCCACGTCGGCGACCTCGACCAGCGAGTTCCCGTTGACGGCCTGCAGGGTGGCCAGGCCCAGGCCGAGCACGACCGTCCCGGGCCGGGTCACCCGCAGCGGGGCGGAGAGCGGGTAGATGCCCGGGGTGAACAGCAGGTGCCGTCCCTGGGAGAGGGCGCGGTTGAGGGTTCTGGCGGAGTCGCCGGGCCGGGCCACGTGGAACGCGGACAGCGGGATGCCGTGTCCGGCGGTCTTGCCGGAGGCCCAGGTCGTCCCGGTGGAGTCGCGGCGCAGGGCGGGGACGAAGACGTGGTACGAGCCGTGGGCGTCCACGGTGAGGAAGGGCTTCTCCCGGACGACGGGGGTCCGGTCGACGGTGGTCATCGGCGGGCTGGGGAAGCTCTGGGCGGGAGCGCCCTGGGTGCCGACGAAGACCATGTTCCAGTTGGCGCCCGTCCAGCTGCCGAAGGTGTCGTTGCGGGACAGCCACTGCTGCTGCGAACCCGACTCGACCTGGCCGTCCACCACGCTGTCGGCGAGGAAGCCGCCGCTGGACCAGCGGTTGCCGGGCGGGCTGGGCCACAGGGTCATGTTGCCCTTGACGTGGGTGCGGCGCATCGGGGCCGCCTGCGAGACCGCCCACCGCTCCAGGCCGTCCGGCGGGACGATGCAGAGGTTCTCGGCGGCCCGCCAGAAGTTCTGGGTGCCGTTGCCCTGGAACCACTGCGCGTCGGCGGTGACGTGCCCGTTGATGACGACGTCGTCGGGGCTCTGGCCGAGGCCCAGCACGTGCGTGTAGAAGCCGACGTTGATGTCGACGTTGTAGGTGCCCGGCTTGAAGGCGAGGGCGTACCGCTCCGTGCCGAACTGGTTGGACTCCTGGATCTTGAACACGGCGTCGACCCGGGCCTGGATCGCCGCGTCGCCCATGGAGGGGTCGAAGACCAGGACGTTGGTGCCCAGGTCGGTGGTGCCGCGGGCGTCCGGCGCCGCGGAGGCCGGGCCGGTCGCGAGAGTGCCGGCCACGGGCAGTGCGGCGGCGACCGCTGCACCGCGGAGCACGGTCCGGCGGGTCGGGGTGACAGACATGACTCTCCCTGGCGTGGATGGGTGGGGAGGGGTCCGGGACCGGCCCCCGATGCCGTGAGAGCGCTCTCTCACTCGCGGTGGAGAGTGAAGCACCGGGGCGATGCGGCGTCAATAGGCGGCATTCGTGGGACGGTTCGGACGTGGAGGTGCCCGTGGGACGGGACCGGCGGTCGCTCGGGGCGGCCGCTCGCCCCGGTGCCGGCCCACCGGCAGCGGGTGCGCCCGCGCCGGGTTGCGGCGGACGCGGGGCCGGGGCGTCATGTCAGGAGGGCCACGCCGACCGTCGCAGGAGGTGCGGCGCCGTTCCGTGGCGACTCGAGAATGTCGGAGACCTTCGTGCAGACCGTACGCACCTCGCAGCAGATCACCCAGGACGTCATCGCCTACATGGAGCCCGCCCTGCGGGCGGCGGTGGCCCGGCTCGACGAGCCGGTCCGGCGGATGACGGAGTACCACTTCGGCTGGGTCGACGCCGAGGGCCGGCCGACGTCACCGGTCGGGTTCCGGCGGCGGCCCGCGCTGGTCGCCCTGCTGTGCGCGGGCAGCACCCCGCAGGCGTGGGACGCCGCCCGGACGGCGGCCCTCGCCGGCACCCTGATGTCGGCCGCCGGGACCGTCCACGACGACATCGTCGACCGGGAGATGCTCCGCAAGGGCCGGCCCACCCTCTGGGCGGCCTTCGGCGCACCGGCCGCGATCCAGGCCGGGGTCGCCGTGCACTGCCTCGCGTTCGAGCTGCTCGCCGAGGTGGGCGACCGGGTCTCCACCGAGCTGATCGGCCGGGCCGCCCGCGCGATCCGGGAGTGCTGCTCGGGACAGGTCCGCGACCTTGAGTCCGAGGGCACCTCGCGGATGAGCCCGGACCTCGCCGTCGAACTGCTGGAGAAGACGATCGCCCTGCCCACCGCCGGGGTCTGCCTCGCCGGCGCCCTGGTGCGCGGCGCCGGTGGGGACGAGCTCGCCGCCGCCGAGCGGTTCGGCTACCACGCCGGGATGGCGATGGCCTTCTTCGACGACTGGGAGGGCGTCTGGGGGACCTCCCGCGACGCCCTCGAGGACCCGCTGGCCGACCTGCGGCGACGCAAGTCCCGGGCCTTCGTCGCCGTCGCCCTCCAGGCCGACGGGCCGGCCCGCGACCAACTGGCCGCCTTCTACGACGACACCGCCGAGCCCACCCTCGACCGGCTCCGGCACGTCGCCGACCTCGTCGAGGAGTGCGGGGGCCGTGCCTGGCTGGAGGAGCGGATCCGGGAGCACGTCCGGCTGGCCCACGCGGCCCTGCCGCAGGCCGTGCCGGACCCGGTCGCGCAGGCCGAGCTCGCCGCGTTCGTCGCCGCCCTCACTGACGAGCTGACCTGACCGGTCGCCGCCGACGGCCCCGGCACCACCGGGGTCGGCCGGCCGCACCGGTGCCGGTGCCGGGTGGCACGCCGGCACCGCGTCCAGGAAGGCGAGCACCCGGGGCCAGCCGGCGGCCTGGGCGGCGGCGTTGCCCGCCCGGGTGCCGCCGAGCAGGTCGATTCGGCCGCTGGTCGGGTTGACGAACTGCGTGGGGGCGGGCAGGTACGGGAAGGTGCCGACTCCGTGGCCGGCGTCCGGGTACACCAGCGCCTGCCGGGGCTTCGCGCCGGGCATCGCCGCGCCGATCGCCCGTGCCCAGCCCGGCGCCGGCCAGAGCTGGTCGGACTCGCCCGCGACGGCGAAGATCGGGCCGCTGACCCGGTCCAGCGGGATCGGCTGCCGCGGCACGGCCCGGCCCTCGACCGTCCAGGCGTCGCCGCCGTTCGGCAGGCCGGGATTGACCTGCGCGGAGGGCGAGTGGACCACGGCGCCCCGGACGAGGTCGGGGTAGTCCTGGGCGAGCAGCAGGGCGGCCTCGCTGCCGCGCGAGTACCCCATCACGACCACGGGCGCCGACGCCGCCGCGGGCTGCGCGGCGAGCAGGCGCGCGGCCGTCCGGAAGTACTCGAGCGGCACGTCGTGCAGGGTGGCCGGCAGCCCCGGCTCGGCGAAGTAGGCGACCGCGAGGGCCGGATGGCCGTGCGAGGCGAGCAGCGCCGCCGTGTACCGCTGGCTGTCGCCGCCCCCCGAGCCGCCGAAGACCAGCACCGCCGACTTCACCGGGGTGCCCGGCGGCGGGAGGAACAGCCGGCCGTCGACGTGGTCACGGGCCACGGTCAGCCGTTCGGTGGACACCCCGGCGCCCGTCCACTGCCGGGTGAGCGTCCGGCCGGCCGGTTCCCAACCGTGCACCGTCACGGTGATCCGCACGTCGAAGGAGGGCCGTGTCTCGGGGAGGAGCGGCAGGAATCCCGTGCGGTCGGCGGGCCGGCCGACCGGGTCCATCGACCAGAACAGCCCCATGCCGTCGGCGGCGGCGTACGACCCGCCGGCGAGCGGGGCCGCCGTGTCGAGCGCCACGGTGCCGTGCCGGCCGGCGCGGAACACCGCGTGGGCCTGCCACTGCTGCCCGCGGTGGTCGTCGGCGGACGAGGTGACGGTGACCTGCTCGCCCCCGGCGAGGCCGGTGATCCGCAGGTGCACCGGCGCGTCGGCGAGGGTCACCGCCTCGGCCTCGACACCGGCGTACCGGTCCGCGCCCGCGGAACAGCCGGCCGCCACCGGCCCGAACAGCACGGCCAGCGCCACGGCGGCGGTTCGCACCGTTGCCTTCATCCGCCCCCGAACGAGTGATGGTCACTCATTCTCGGCCCCGGGAACCGCCGTTGGTCAAGGGATCGGCCGAGCCGACCGCGGACCACCGGGCCGGCGGAACCCGGCCGTGCTCCCCGGGCGGAAGACGACGATCCGGGCGGGAGTACTCCGCGGCCGTGCGGGCACGTCCTGCAGCAGACGTCGGTTCACGCCGGCTGCCGATCACGACCGCATCCACCGGTCGGGAGGGGAGCTCCGGTGGACATCCGCAGCACCGCCCACGCGACCACCGCCCGGGGCCCGCAGCGACGCGTCCGCGCCCGGATCGGGCTGCCGCTCGCGGCGGCCGGGGCCGGCATCGGACTCGCGTCCCTCCAGGGCTGTGCCGGCAGCGTCCCGGAACCGAGGGCGCCGGCCGCGTCCACCGCCCCGGCACCGGGCACGCCTGCGCCGTCCGACGCCCCGGAGTCCGGACTGCCAGGAGTACCGGGAGTACCCGGTCTCCCGAACCCGCTCGACAACGTCGGCACGGCGGGCAACACCCTCGCCGTGAAGATCGACAACGTCGGCGCCCGGGCCCAGTCGATCCAGCAGGGACTCGCCCGCGCCGACGTCGTGTACTGGATCCAGGTCGAGGGGGGCCTCTCCCGGTTCCTCGCCGTGTACGACGCGAACCATCTGCCCGCCCTGATCGGCCCGGTGCGCTCCGCCCGGCAGACCGACATCCCGCTCCTGCAGCAGTACGGGCACCTGGACTTCGCCTACAGCGGCGCCATCGGCGGCCTCCTTCCGCTCCTGGAGCGGGCCGACGTGCAGAACGTCACCCCGTCGAACGACCCCGGCGCGTTCACCCACGACGCCGTGGACCCCGCCTTCCTCGACCCGCACCAGGCCCTCGCCCGGTTCCCGTCCGTACCCGCCCGCTCCCCCGGTTTCGTGTTCGGCGCCGCACCGGACGGCGGCAGAACGCTCGACGCCATGACCTGGCACCTGCCCTCCGCGTTCATCGGCGTGCGCTTCGACGGCAGCACGTACGGCGTCGCGGTGGACGGCCACCCGGCCTGGTCCGGGACGGCGACCGTCGTCGTCCAGCACGTCAGCACGGTGCCCGGCCTCTTCACCGACTTCAACGCCGGTCATCCCGACAACGAGGTGTTCACCCGGACCACCGGCGCGGGCCGGGCGGAGGTGCTGCGCGACGGCCGGGTGTGGGACGTCCACTGGAGCCGCCCGGACCCCGCCGCGGGCACGTCGTTCACCCTGCCCGGCGGCGGCGCGATGACGTTCGCCACCGGTCCCGTCCTGGTGCTGCTGGTACCGTGAGCGGCCCACAACGGCCGGCCGACCCGCGCCGCGGTCGGCGGCGGCAGTTTTTCCGTGAACATTCGCGCGATTTCCGTTATCCCCGGCCCGGATGAGGGTCTCCTGTCCGGAAGGGCAGTCGACCGGTCGACGGAGGAGAGCAGATGACGGAGTACCCGAGCGGGGAGCCTGCGGACCGGCACGGGCCCGGCCCGTCCACGCGCCGGGCGGGCGGCGGGTCGCACCGGCGGGCGGTGCCCGGCAGGCACCGGGCCGGGTCCGGGTCTGCCGCCAAGCCCCTGCTCGCGGTGGTCGCCGTGGCAGCAACGGCCACCACCGCGGTGGTCGGCGGCAGGATGGCGCTCTCCTCCGGCCCGCAGGACACCACGACGGCGGCCGCACCGGAACCGCAGCTGCCGACCGTCGACACGGCGGGGACGCCGAGCCGGTCGGCCGTGCCGTCGGCGGCCGCGTCCCCGCAGACCACCACCGGCCCGACCCGCCTGCCCGGCGCGTCCGCCATCCCCACCGTCCCCGTCCAGCAGCGCGTCACGGCCACGGCGGCCCCGACCAGGACCCGGGCGGCCGCTCCCCCGACAAGGACGGCCCAGCCCACCACCACCGGCTCCGGTTCGGGTTCGGGCTCCGGCTCGGGTTCCGGCTCGGGCTCGGCCGCGGACGCAGGGGCGAACCAGGTGCTCAACCTGATCAACCAGGCGCGTGCCGCCCAGGGCGTCGCCCCGCTGCAGATGCTCGCCGGTCTGCAGACCAGCGCGAACGCCCACAACCACACCATGGCGGCCGGCTGCGGCCTCCAGCACCAGTGCCCGGGGGAGGCCGCCTTCGGAGACCGCGAACACGCCGGCGGCGTGCAGTGGAGCACCGCGGGCGAGAACATCGGCGACGGCGGCCCGGTGGCCGACACCACCGACGGCATGGCCGGCATGGCACTCGGCCTCACCAACGACATGCTCGCCGAACAGCCGCCCAACGACGGCCACCGCCGGAACATCCTCAACCCGGCCTTCCACCACGTCGGGATCGAGCTCCTCCGCGACTCCTCCGGCACCGTGTGGATGACCCAGGACTTCTCCGACTGACCCCGTACGCGGACCCCGCACCGGCCGGCGGCACGCCCGCACCCCGGCCGGTGCGGGCGTGCCGTGCTGCTTGACACGGCACCGTCGTGGCGACAGAGTTCCGATGCGCGCAACAACCCTTCTCCTCAAGGGAGTTCACCGCACGCCGCGTATCGCGGACGCTGCGGTCCACGCCGGTGCCGCAGGCCGAGGACGGACCGCCGCCGTCAGCCGGTGAGAGCGTCTCCCCCGGCCCGACAGGCCGCTCCCCCGGAGGAGTTCACCGCACCCTGCGCAGCGCGGGTGGCGCGGTCCCCACCGGTGCCGCAGGCGGCCCACCCGGTCACGGCCGCCACAGCCGCCCGGACGGACACCGCCGAACCGCCCCGCGCAGGAACAGCGCTCCGGGGACGGCACCCTCCGGCAGCCCGGCGGCGACACCCGCCTGCTCACCGGCGCGGGTGCATGCCGACAACGGCACCGAGGCGACGCCGTCGCTCTTTGCGGACATCCTCGGCGACCGGCGCGAGGAGATGGCCTGGCCCACCACCGACAACACCGCCCTGCGGATCTGCTCCACGGCCGGTGCACCGATCGGGCCGTCCCGCGCGTCGCCGCGTTCCGCAGGCGGTCCTCCCGGGGCCGGGCCTGCCGGGTCCGGGCCGGGACGGAGTCGGCAGGCCGCGGGGTCTAGCCGGCAGCCCCGGTGCGCGGGCGCCCGCCGGTGGCCGGGCCCGCCGCCGTCCCCAGGCCGGCGCGGGCCCGTACCAACAGGGCCACGGCGCAGCGCAGGTGGCGGTTGACGACGGGCAGGAGGGTGCCGCGGAAGCGGTCGGCCGCGCGCAGTTCGGCGGCGACATCCTGCAGGAGGGTCGCCGCGCGGCGGATCCCCTCGCCCCGGTCGCTCGTCCGGTACTCGCCCGCCAGGGCGGCCGCGGTACGGGCGAGTTCGCCGGTGCCGGGATCCTCCAGCGGGTCCGCACCGAAGTACACCAGCAGGACTGTCAGTTGGGCCAGCAGATCGTCCCTGCGCCCCACCCACCATACGCTCACGCTGCGATCATCGCCCATCACGCAGGGTGCAGGGTCGAGAACCGGCCACCCGGGGCGATGCCGCTCCCGGCGCCGGCCGGGTGACGACCGGCAGCGCGGGGCGGTTCGACGTCCGGCGGTCACGCTCCTCGACGGGTCGGGCCGGCCGCCGTGAGTGGGGCACCCGCCCCGGAGGCCCGATGGCCGGCTCCGTGATCTGACGTGATTTCGGCGCCCGCGCCGTGGACGGCGGCGGTGGACGGCTGCAGGCCGGCTCGCCCGCTTCCGTCCCGTGTCGGGCCCGTCAGTCGCAGTCGCCGGCCGACGGGTTGCACGGCTTCACGTCGTGGATGCGGGGAAGGGCGCCGATCCGCTCGCGCAGGATGCCGAGTTCGGCGCGCGGGGTGCCCGGGGAGAACTGGACGGTCATCCACCCCTCCCGCCTGCCGCCCTCCTCGTGGAAGAAGACGGCGGTCGCGCCGTGGCCCAGCGCTGGGATCCCGGTCAGGGCGCCGTCGCGTTCCCGGGCGACGACCGGCGGGGGCGCCGTCCGCGGTGGCCGTGAAGGCGGCGGGCTCGCGGAAGTGCGGAGCCACCACCTGCTCGAAGAGCATGGTGCCGAAGCCGGCGAGGGTGAGGAACGCGACCGCGCCCCCGAGGACGGTCGACAGGCACTCCGGGCGGAGGCCGGACCGGGCGCCCGCAGCCAGCAGGACCAGGGCCGGCGGCACTAGCAGGAACCAGCCGAGCAGGACGCCCACCACCGAGGCCGCGAGCAGCAGTCCGGCGAACAGCCGGCAGGCCCAGCGGAAGTCGCGTGCCCGGGTGGCGAGCCGGGGCAGCAGGGTGAAGAGCGTGCCCATCACCAGCCCGCCGTCGAGGCCCGCGCCGACCGACGTCCACCAGGCGGCGAAGGGCAGTGCGCAGGCCGTGGCCAGTCCGGCCGGCACCCGCGCGCCCGCCGGCACCGGCGCGTCGTTGACGGCCACCCGCTCCATGACGCCCCCCTCGCCCGACCAGGACTAATTGAACGCGTTCAAACAATGGCGCGCAGAGATCCGCCGGTCCACCCCGGGGCCCGGGGTGCGATCCCCTCGCACCCCGGGCCCTTGACGGTGGATCAGAAGCGGCGCGTCATTCCCCCGGCGCGGCAGCCAGGAGGTCCTCCAGGGCCGCGACCACCATCGGCCATGCCGCGGAGCGGGGGTCGACGAGGTCGAAGTGGCCGCAGTTCCCGGGGGTGAGGAGACGGGCACCGGCGGTCTCGGCGTAACGCCGGGCCATCCCCACGGGCAGGTTCTCGTCCTGCTCGCCGTGCACCACCACCGTCGGCACCTCGACCCCACCCAGGGCGGCCGGGTCGGCCGCGGCGTAGCGTTCGGCGAACTGCGCGGGACCGCCGCCGAGCAGGTCGGCCACGGCTCCGCGACCGGAACCGAGGTCATGGGCCCACCGCAGGTCCGCGGCCGGAGCCAGGGCCACCACGCCGGTGAGCCGGGGCACGTCGGCGGTGTGGCCCGGCGATCCCTCGGGCAGGCGGTGGCGCAGGCCCGCCCACAGGGCCAGGTGTCCGCCCGCCGAGTGCCCGAGCAGCAGCACGCGGCCGGTGTCCACCGTCCCGCCGGCGATGCGGCCGACCTCCTCGGGCAGCACGTCGACGGCTCGGGCGACGTCGAGGAACGTCGTCGGCCAGCCGCCGTCCCCGCCCACCCGCCGGTACTCCACGTTGGCCGCCGCCCAGCCGCGCGAGGCCAGGTCCGCGGCCAGCGGCGACAGTTCGGCACGGCCGTACGGCTCGCGCCAGAAGCCGCCGTGCAGCAGCAGGACCAGTGGTGCCGGCGCCCCGCCCCGGCCGGCCGGTGGCAGGTGGAGGTCCGCCACCCGGTCCGGGTGCGCTCCGTACGCGACGGTCGTCATGACCGGCTCTCCGTTCGTCGAGGAGGATGCAACCAGGCCATGGTCGTCCAACACGGCGCCGCGGGCCGCCGGTTCGCGATCACCCGCTCAGTGGGCCCTTTCCCGACGTACCGTCACAGTCCCTGGCGGGTGGCGAACCGCCGTTGACCGGTGATCGGCCCCGGGCGGATCGGAAGCTGCGCATGACGTCACTTGCGACCGCCGGGCAGCCGGACGGGGTCCTGCTCGGGTGGAGCCTGTTGGCGAGACACCCCGCCGGGTCCGGCGCGGGGCATGAGCGCCCTGTTCGCCGTCCTCGGCCTGGCCCTCCGAGCCTGACGGCCGGGCGTCGAAGGGCGCCGCCCGGCCGTCCGTCTCCGCCCGGGGCGACTCACATCATCCGCTCGGCCGTCTCCGCCCGTGCCCGCAGCGCCGCCGCTTCCGCGTGCGCGCCGCGGGCGTCGAGGAGGCGGGCCCGGTACTCCATGGCGTAGGCATCGCCCAGTGACTCGGCGCGCAGGAAGGCCTGCACGGCCCGGTCGGGGTCGCCGTGGTCCCGGAAGGCCACGCCCAGGGCGGTGACGGGGTAGGCCTCGTCCTGGTCGAGGATGAGCGGGGCCCAGCGGTCGACGGTCGCCCGGTCGCCGCGGTCGAGTGCCTGGCGGACCAGGCCGAGCATCGCGTCGGGGTCGCCCAGGGCGGCGCTGCGTTCCCAGATCACCTGGGCGCGGTTGGTGTCTCCGGCCAGCGAGTGCAGGGTGCCGAGGTTGAAGCCGGCGCCGACGTTGCCGGCGTCCCAGGCCCTGGTCAGCCAGGTGAGTGCCCGGGCGCGGTCGACCGCGATCAGGGCCGCGCCGAGGTTCGCCATCGCCAGGACGTCGCCCGACTCGGCCTCCGTCTCCAGCTCGGCCAGTTCGGCGGGGACGGGCCGTCCCACCGAGGCCATCGGGATCCGGCGCGAGACGATCTCCTCGCCCCTGCCGCCCTCGGTGCCGCGACGACGGCGGAACCGGCCGAGCATCAGCGACCGCCCGGCAGGTGGGGCAGGACCGGCCCGCGGAGGTCGCGCACAGGGGGAATCGTCATGGGCCGATCGTGCCATCCCGGCCGTGGGGGCCCCGCAGTCGGGTGGGGGTCCGGGCATCCAGTGCTGTTTCGGACCCGTCGTCGGTTCGCGGCCGGGACGGGGCTCGCCTCCGCGCGGTCACCACGACCGCCGTCTCGGCGAGGAAGAAGCGTCCCCGGTCCGCGGCGAGCCGGATCGCGTCGTGCCAGGCTTCGACCTCCGCGAGGGACACGGCACCGCGGCCCTGCGATGCGGCACTTGTCAGTGCCCGCCGCATGCCGTCGATCCGGCGGGCGGCGTGGCCGCTCGGTTCGGTCGAGCTCGTCACCCAGGGGTGGGCCCGTTCCAGCGACAGCCGTGAGGATTTCACCAGGCCGGGCAGCTTCCGTCCGATCCTCCCGTCCGCGTGGTCCGTCCAGGGCTGCCGGTCGTCGGTGAAGGCGTGGCAGATCCGCCGGTCCAGCTCCCGGCCCGCGCCCGCGACCACCAGGGAGTCGAAGTCGACGTGCGCCACCACTGCCCGACCGTCCGGCCGGAGCACACGGGCCGCCTCCACGAGGAACGCGGCCGGGTCCGGCAGGCACTCGAGGACGTTGTACGAAACCACGGCGTCGACGCTGCCGTCCGGAAGCGGGAGCCGGCCTGACAGGTCCGCCACGGCGACCGCGGCGCCGCCCGGATGGTCCGCCAACAGCTCCCGGGCGGCCCCGACAGCCGCAGCCGACCGGTCGAGGCCGATCAGCCGGGCACCCGGGAACCGGCGGGCGAAGGCCGCCAGCGTGGGGCCCCTGCCGCAGCCCAGGTCGGCGACGCGGCCGTCGGGCCGCAACGCCGCCGAGTCCACCAGGTGGTCGTGGACCGGTTCGTCGGCCTCCGACATTCGTTCTCCTCCCTGCCCGCTCGACGTCGTCACCGGCCCCGCCCCGTGCCCCGGCTCCGTACCCGGGGCACGGGGCGGGGCGCGGGTCCGGGCCTCAGCCCGCCCGGCCCGGCCGGGCCTGGGCGGGAAGCTTCTCCGCCCTGACCCGGGCCCAGTGGAACAGCCCCACCGCCACGACCGCGCCGACCGCGGCCGCCCGGCCCAGCGAGTCCACCGTCCCGCCGCGCAGTGCCGCGGAGAACGGCAGCGCCAGCAGCGGCACGGCCACGGCGGGGCCCGTCGCGTACCAGGCCGCGAACGCCACGATGTTGCCGGCGCCGCCACCGGTCGCCTGCGCCGGGCGGTACAGCAGGTCGCGGCGGGCCGCGCCCCGGCAGGCGTTCACCAGGCCAGCGCCGACCAGTGCGGGAACGGCGGCCGGTGCCAGCCAGGCCGCCGGACCGGCACCGCAGAGCACCGCCACCGTGCTCCCCGCCGCGCCGAGCAGCGCGCCGAGCACGGCGGGGACGACGGCGTGGCGCAGCATCAGGCCGGCGAACGGGAACGGCGTCCAGGAGGCGCGGCGCACGTCGTCCGTGTCGATCCGGGCGGGCTCCAGCAGCTGGGCGACGGCGAGGTGGCCGAAGACCAGGGCGAGTCCGGTGGCGGCCAGCGAGACGTTCCACCGGGCGGCGTGGGCGGGCACGGCGCACAGCAGTGCCGGCACGGTCAGCAGCACCGCCCGGCCGAGCCGCGCGGGCGAGCGGAGGAGGGCGAGCGTGTCCCGCCAGTACACGACGAGCCAGGCCCTGCGGGGCGCGGGCAGCCGGACCTTCAGCCGGCGGTCACCGCCGGTGGCGGCGTTCACGGCGAGCCGTGCGGCGCGCGGTTCGACCGTCCGCAGGGCGGCGAGGACGCTCGCGGCGTTCCTGGCCCGTTCCCGCAGCAGGGTCAGCGAGACGGTTCCGGCGGCACGGTCGGCCCGCACCAGGCAGACGCCGGTCGACACGATCAGCAGGGCGGCGGCCACTCCGCTCCCCGGGACGGCGGCGGGCGTCGGCGCGAGGGCGGCGATCCCCGCCCAGCCCCACGGACCCGACCACAGCACGACCCGGTCCAGCCAGTGGACGGAGTGCCCCGCGGCGGCCAGGGCGCTCTGCGCGGCAAACCCGAGGACCAGCACGGTGGCGTACGGGGCGAGCCGGCGCGCCAGGAGGGCGGCCCGCTCGCTGCGCTCCACCGACAGCGCGGCGCAGACACCGAGCAGCGGCAGGCACGTCCCGCCGATCAGGCACCAGGCGAGGGCGGCGGGCAGCCCGGCCCGGACGGTCAGTCCGAGCACGACCATGGCGCCCGCGGACGCCACGATCCCGGGGAACACCGCGAGCCCGCAGGACAGCCGGAACCAGGGCCGCAGCACCGGCCCGGGGCGGACCGGGTGGACGAGCAGCCAGTCGATGGTGGCCCGCGGCGGCACGACCGGGCCGCGCCAGAGCCCGTCGCGCACGGCGAGCAGCAGGACGGCCAGCCCGACGGCCGCGACGCCGCCCGGCAGGGCGGCCAGCAGCGCCGGGCCGCCACCGGTGTAGTCGGCGCCCATCGCGGCCTGCAGGAACAGGCCCAGGCTCGGCACGCCTCCCCAGACGACCAGGATCAGCACGGTGCAGTAGAGCGCGTACGCGACCTGGCGCACCCGGTTGAGACGGTGCGGGGTCCGCAGGGAGCGCAGCAGGGCCAGCGCCTCGTCGGTCCAGTCGTCGTCGTCGCTCCACTCGGCGGGCGGGGCGTCGGCCGCGAGGGCCGGTTCCTCGGGCCCGTCCTCCGCGGCGACCGCCGGGCCGTCCGTGGCGCTCACCGGCCCTCCCCGCCGTGCACGTCGTCTGCGGACCCGGCGGACCCCGCGGACCCGGCGGCCGGGAGCTGCGCGAGCAGCAGTTCCGCGGCCAGCATCGCCTCGGGGACGCCCTGCCGGACGACGCGGCCCTCCTCCAGCACCACGACCCGGTCGGCCACCGCGAGGGCGAGGTCGGCGTGGTGGGTGACCAGCAGCACCGCCACGCCGTCCGCGAGTTCCGCCTTGAGCAGGTCGGCGAGGCGTCGGCGCGCGCCGGGGTCGAGGCGCTGCTCGGGCTCGTCCAGGAGCAGCAGGTCCCGCGGCCGGACGAGTGCGCAGGCCAGCAGCAGGGACTGCATCTGCCCGGAGGACAGGGCGGAGGTCAGCGCGTCCGCCCGCTCGTCGAGCATCCGGTCCTCCAGCACCTGCTGGACCCACGCGGCGGCGTCGGCGATCCCGTGCGCGACCGCGACCAGCAGCAGGTGCTCGCGCACCGTGAGGTCGGGGTAGCAGGCGACGGTGTCGCCGACGACCGCCACCCGGGCCCTGATCCGCGGGTCGTTCTCGTCCATCGCCAGGCCGTCGAACCGGACGGTGCCCCGGCTCGGCAGGTCACGGCCGGCCGCGAGCCGCAGCAGCGTCGACTTGCCCGACCCGTTGTGGCCGACCAGCGCCACGCACTCACCCGCGGCCACCGACAGGTGGACCGGTTGCAGGACCTCCCGGTCGCCGTACGAGCGGCTCACCCCGGTCAGTTGCAGCAGCGCCGGCCGCGTGGTGGCGTGCGGCTCGGCCGCGTTCTGAACCATGGTGGGCACCTCTCGACGATCGACCGGATCACAGTACCGACCGGCCGCCGGTGCCCGTGGGCCGCGGCCCCGTCGGCCCGGTTCCCGGTCGTGACGGCGGCCGGCGCATACCGTTGGTCGGGTCGGGTCGGGTCGGGGCGGGTCGGGGCGGGTCGGCCGAGGCGGACGTGGAGGTGGCGCGGATGAGGGTCGTGTTCGTGCACGGGGCGTGCGTGCGGGACGGGTCGTGGTGGTGGCACCGCACGGCTGAGCTGCTGCGGGAACGAGGGGTGCGGAGCGTGGCTCCGGCGCTGCCGAGCTGCGGCGAGGCGGGCACGCCCGGAGGCACCGGCGGTCCGGGGCTCTCCGAGGACGTCGCGGCGGTACGGCGGGCCCTGCTGGACGGCGACGAACCCACCGTGGTGGTCGCCCACAGCTACGGCGGCATCGTCACCGCGGAGGCCGCCGCCGGTGTCGGGGCGGTGCGCCACCTGGTGCTGGTCTCCAGCTACCTCCCCGAAGTGGGGCAGAGCCTGTCGGACTTCGGGGACGGCACGCCTGCCCCGTTCCTCGACGTCGACCCTGCCGCCGGCACCTTCGGCGTCCGCCCCGACCTGCTCGTGGACACGTTCCTCCAGGACTGCGACCCGGACGTCCGGGCGCAGGCCGCGGACCACCTCGCCCGGCAGAGCGTCCGGGTGCTCGGACAACCGGTCGGCGCGGCCGCCTGGCAGCAGCTGCCCTCCACCTACCTCGTCTGCACCCGCGACCGCGGCACCCCGCCGCCCCTGCAACGCGAATTCGCCCGCCGCGCCGACGACGTCGTCGAACTCGACGCCGGCCACCACCCGTTCCTGTCCCGACCCGCAGCCGTCCGCGACCTGCTGCTGAGCCTGTGACGGCGCCCCTCGATCTCGGCGGCGAGCCCGCCCGGAAGGGGGCGTCAGCAGACCCTGACCTCCTGGTTGAAGCCGCCCGCGTCCACGCGGTGGGTGGTGAGGTTGACGAGGGCCGCCGAGACGTAGATGCAGCCGGGCGCCCAGACCTGGTAGGTCCACTGGTATCCGTACTCGCGCAGACGGGCCGTCACCTTGCCTCCGCCGCCCGCCTGGTCGCGGCGGATGGTGAGGTACGACTCGTGGGTGCCCGTGGCGTAGGGGTTCCAGACCCGTACCCAGTTCGTTCCGCAGGAGGGCGAGTAGCGGACCTCCAGGTGGGTGACGACCGGTCCGCCGTACTCCGGGGTCATCGGCAGGCTCGCGATGGTCCTGGCGTCGCCGGAGCACCGGATCATCGGATCGGTGTTGTCGTCCCACACGCTCGCGGACGCCGTTGACGGCACCGCGCAGGCCATCGTGAGCGCGGCCCCAGCACCGCCGCACCCCGGCGCACCCGCTTCCAGGCATTCGTCATGGTCCGTCTCCCCCGTGCAAGCCGCCGCGCCGGGACGGGCGGCGGACCGAGGCGGGAAGCTACCCCTCGGCGGCCGCGCCACACCGGCCGCCGGGACGGTGACCACGGCTCCGGACCGTTCCCGGGCGAACGGCACAGCACGGCCGCATCCCGCACCGGGCCGCCTTCGGAATGTGCCGGGGGCGCGCAGGAGACCGCACGCGCCCCTCACATCGGACACACGGACGAAGCGCCGCGGTTCCGCGCCCGCCCACCCGTCGACGCCCTCGGGAGGAGCAGCGGGGCGTCGTCCGACCGGTGGCGCCCGACCGGCGGTGCGCGGCGGGCCACCCTATCGTTCGTGGACGGGGGACCGAGCGGACTCAAGGTGTGCATGATGCCGAGACACCCAGGCCGGACGACCGCCGCCGTGCTGCTGGCCGTGGTCGCGGCCCTCACCGCGTCGGCCGCCCCCGGGTACGCGGCCGCCGACCCGACCGCGCTCTGTGCGTTGGCGCAGCAGTCGCTGGAGGCCGGCCACCTGGCGCAGGCCACCGCGCTCTACACCCAGACGGAGGACGGCAACCCGCTGCCCTGCGCGTCGCTCGGTCTCACGCTGGTCGCCGCGCACCACCAGGTCGCGGCCCAGGCGACCGCCGCCGGGCAGGAGTTCCTCCAGGCGGGTGACCTCGCGGCAGCCGAAAGGAAGTTCCGGGAGGCGCTGGGCAACGACGCCGAGAACGCCGAGGCGGCGGCCGGCCTCGACGCGATCACGGCCCGCCAGCAGGATCTGGCCCTCTCCCGCTGGGACCTGTTCTACGACCGCTGGGTCCTGCCGATGACCCAGCTGTTCACGGCCGCCGCCATCCTGCTCCTCGCCCTGGTGGCGCTGAGCGGGCTGCTCACGGGCGTCGTGGTGAAGGTCGACTCGATCGCCTGGCCCAGGCCGTGGCGGATCTCGCTGGGCATCGCCGGCTACTTCCTGCTGATCGGGTCGGCCCTGATGTTCACGGTCTACCAGATGTTCCACCCCTTCGACCCGGGCGAGCTCAGCGACTGGCCGGCCGACCTGACGGTGCTGGTCGTCCTCCCCACGGCGGTCACCCTCGCGGCCGCCTGGACCCACGGCCGCTACCGGTTCGCCTCCGAGCGGGAGTCGCGCCGGCAGACGCTCGGGCGACTGTTCCGCTCCTGGCGGCCCACCCTGGCGGGGGCGTTCACCTACTGGGGGCGGCTGCTGGTCCCGCTCCTGGCCGTCGGCGGCCTCGGTCTGCTGCTGCGCACGGTCGTCCTGGACGACCCGGGCCGACGGCTCCTCACCACCTACGCGGTGCTCGCGCTCGACGGGATCCTGCTCACCGCGGCGACCTTCGGCCAGAACCTCCGCGTCCAGGTGTCGGTGCAGTCCCCGGACGGGGAGAACGACGCGGTGGCCACCGACTACCTGCTGGCCCGGGTCCAGGACCTCGGCATCGACACCCCACCGATGCGGCTGCGGGCGATCACCAGCTCCATGCACCTGAGCACGATCAAGACCGAGGACCTCAGCGCCCTGCCGAACGGGAAGATCGCCGCGGCCCTCTCCGGCCTCTTCTTCGCCGTCCGGCCGGACCTCACCTGGCGGGTGCGGGCCGCCATCATGGACGACAACCGGATCACCGTGACCCTCTCCCGCAACGGCCGCCACGCCGAGAGCGACATCTTCAGCCGCGCCGAGCTGTTCCTCCCGCTGAGCAGGAGCGAGGACGCCCGGGAGCGTGCGAAGGCCCAGCTGCTCACCGGCGCCGCCGCGGTGACGCTGCTGCGGCTGAGCCGGGCGCACCCCCGGCTCAGGAACCAGCTCTGCGGCGCCACCAACTGGCGGAGCGTCACCCTGCAGGTGATCGCGACCAGTCGCTCGCTCATCGACGATCCCGGCCTGCGGACGGCGCTGCTGGCCAGGGCCGTCGACGAGGACCCGGGCAACATCCTCGCCCGCGTCGACCACCTCTGGGCCCTCCAGGACGCGACGCGGCACGACAGCTACGCCTACCGGCAGCTGGCCGACGCGGCGGACGAGCAGCTGGCCGTCGTCAAGGCGCTCTGCCCCGACGTCCTGGTGATCCGTGCGCTGTACCGCAGCGCCTCCCAGTGGATCAACCGCTGTGCGGCCACCGGCGGCCGGGACATGGACGCCTCGAGCAAGGCCAAGAGGGCGGTCGAGGAACTGGCGCGCAAGTGCGTGGAGACCGACACGGACGACGTGGAGCACATGACCCTCGCCCGGCAGATCCGCCCCGTCGCCGAGGCCATGGAGCACGAGATCGCGGCGCTCTCCGGCGTGTGGTCGGCCCGCCGCCCCTTCATGAGGTCCGCGCCCCCGCCGCGGCTGGCCTACGAGTACGCCCGCCTCGCCGGCCTCGACCCGCGGCGCCCCCGGGTGTCCGACCGCACCGCCATCCACTACCTGCGCATCGCCCTGCCGACCGAGGCGCTCAGGGCCGAGGCCCGCAAGGACCCCTGCCTCGCCGGGCTGCACGACAGCAAGGAGTACCAGGAGCTCACGGCCGCCGCCTCGACCTTCCTCGACCTCCCGGTCTTCGACTCCTGCCGGCCGGCGCTCGTCGAGGCCGGGCTCAGCGCCCCGACGGACTTCCTGCTCCGCACCGCGACCGCCCGTCAGCGCGCCGTCCTGGCCGAGTACCTCGACGTCTCGCCGGTGCTGGTCGAACGGTTCGTCCAGATCGCCCAGCTGACCCAGCTCCACGACCGCCTCGACTGCGCCGCCACCCTGGGCCTGCTGGTGGAGTGCGGCATCGACTCCCCGGCCCGACTGCTCGCGGAGTTCGCCCGGGACAAGGACAGGTTGTTCGAGGCCATCGGGGACGCGAACCGGGAAGGCCCGCGCATCCCGGAGGTCGACGACGTGGCGTCCTGGCTGCCGGACGCGGTCTCCACCGCCGCGGCCGCCCACCGCTCCCGGCGGGGCCGACGGGCGGCGGACCGGCTCGGCCGGATCGGCTAGGGCCTCCGGGCAGCGCATGCCGACGACCCGTGGCCGGAGCCGTGCGGCCCCGGACGGTGCGGGGCACGGGGTCGGAGGGGACGATCCGTCAAGTCCGGCCGGGTGGAACGGCCCGGGGGGGCCGGGCCGGGGTGGTCAGTGGGGCGTGCGACGATCCGGGTCATGATCGCCTCGCTCGAATCCCTGCTGCCCACCGCCGGGCCGCACCGCTCGACCACGTACCCCGACTGGGTCGCCGCGCACGACCCGGACGCGGCGGCCGCCGCACGTGACCTGGCCGCCCTGATGGCCGACCGGCTGAACCGGTCCTGGCACAAGCCCGGCGCGTTCGTGGACACGATGGCCCGCCAGGCGCGGCAGCTCCCGCCGGCCCATCTGCCGTGGTTCTGGGACACCGTCGGGCACCGGCTGATCGGCACCGGCGGCCGGGCCGCCGGGCGGGCCTACGCGGCCGCCCGCGCGGCGGAGGCCGAGCACGGCCTGCCGGTGGACGTCGGCTACCGGCGGGCCAACGCGCTGCTGTTCGCGGCGGCCGGGGCCATGCCGGCCAAGGAGCTGGCGGCGCACCAGCGGTTCCTCGCCGAGACGCTGGAGCCGGCCGCCGCGCACGCGGCCCTCGACCGGCTGCTGACCGCGTGGGCCGGCTCCTCCGCCGACCTGCCGGCCGATCTGGTCCGCCGGGCGCGGGCCTCGGCGAAGGCCGCCGGGCTCGGGGACGACGAGGTGGCGCGGCTGGTCGGCGCGGTCCTGGCGGTCACCCGCGACAAGGCGGTGCCGGACGCGCTGCTGAACGCCGCCGCTCAGCTCCTGACGGCCCATCCGCCCGAGCACCCGCTCCTGGCCGCTCTGGTCGGGATCTTCCCCGACGGCACCACGGACGGCGGCGCCTGGCTGCGGCTGCTGATCGGCTGCGGCGCCGCCGACGCCATGGCGGACGGCCGGGTGGAACCCGAGGGCGGCCTGCCCCGCTGGCTGGGGCGCTTCGTCCACATGTACCAGTACGCGGCGCAGCCCGGCGGCGGCGTGGGACGGCAGCAGCTCCCGGCCGAACTCCTCGATCTGGTAGGACGTTTGGCGCCCCGCCTGCGGGCGGCTGGCACCCCGGTCGAGCTGCACACCACCCGCCACCACTGGCAGGGGCTGGACGCCGACCTGCTGGACGCGTGCCTCGCCGCCGACGTCGCCGTCCTCGACCCCGGCGCGCAGATCCGGATGCACTTCTGGGGCGAGCGGTCCCGGCGGGACCTCGCCGCCCTCGCCGCCGATCCGGTGTTCGGCCCCCGGCTGGAGGGCACCGTCCACGCCGGCCTGCTGCCGCAGTGGGGGCCCTCCCGTGCGCGCCGCGCCGGCACCGCGGTGACGCTGCTGCCCGGCAACGACGGCATCGCCCAGGCGGTCGCCGCGCGGGTCGGCAGGCTCGTCGACACCCTCGCCGGCGGCGGCATGGCCGGCGCCGAGGAGGCCGTCGCCGAACTGGCGACCCTGCTGGACCGGCCGACCGTGACGGCCCTCGGCGGCATCGCCGACGCCCTCGCCGAGGCCGGCGCCGCCGGTTCGCTGCACCGCTCGCTGCGGGCCGGCCTCCCGGAGGAACTCGCCTGGCCCGCCCTGGAGTCGGTGTACGCCGAGCTCGCGGCCGACGCCGCCGACGCCGCAGCGGACTCCCGGGCGGCGGAGGACGAGGACGGCCCGCTCCCCGGCGTGTCCGGGGTGACCTCCACCTGGCCGGTGCTGACGGTGTTCGGACGCACCCGCGCCGTCGCCGTCGCCCCGGACGGCGTCCGGGCCTCCTGCCGGTTCGCCGTGCCCGACGACGCCACCATGTTCGCGGTCCACTACGTCGGCGGCTCCTTCCTGGTCAGCTGGACCGTCAAGGACCGCCCTTACCACTGCGACACCGCCGTCTGGGCCGACCGCCCCGACGAGCCGTTCACCCCGGACGACCTCGGCGGCCTGGTGCCGTACGACGGCAGCCTGGACGGGGCGTTCGGCTTCCAGTTCGAGACCGTGGACGGCGGCGGACGGCACGGCGGCGAACGGGTGCTGCGCCCCGGCGGCACCGAGGGCATCGACCGCTACGAGCTGCAGCTCTCCGACGGGTCACGGACCTGGGCCAACGGCGTCTTCCGGCGCCGGCCGTGGGAGCTGCTGAACCCGGTCACCGGCGAGTCCCGCGGGGTCGTGGAGCTGCCGGACTTCCCGGGCCGCCCCGTGAACACCGACCCGGCCGCCGAGCCGTCCGAGATCGGCATGGCCCTGGACGTGGAGGCGCTGCAGCTGGCGCCGCTGCCGGCCGGAACGACCGACTCGCCGCTGGGCAGCCGGGACGGGCTGGTCGGCACCCGAGTGCTGTACCGCACCCCCCACCGCAACGCCGCGCCCGACCACTACCTGCTGGAGAGCGTCGACGGGCGCACCGCCCGCTTCGACGTCGACCGCCAGGGCCAGCAGCCGTGGGGGCTGTGGGCACCGCCCCAGGGCGCGGTGGAGGACGTCGTCCTCGCCGAGGCCGAGACCCGCACCGGCGTCCGCGCCTACACCGCGGACGGCAGCCTGCTGTGGGAACTGGAGGGCCACCGCTCACCCGCCAGCAGGTGGGCGAAGCGCGCCCGGCGCGCCACCGTCTCCAACGGCGTCGCCCTGCCGCCCGCCTTCTGGTACCTGCTGCGCACCCGGGACGAGGCCGGGTCGCGGGCGCTGCGCGGCGTCGGGCGCACCGGCGCGGAGGCGCTGCTCGCGGCCGCCCGCGGCGGCGCCGGGGAGCTGCGCACGGCGATCGCCCGCGAACTGCCCGAGGTCACCGACCCGGTGCTGGTCGAGGCCGTCGCTGCGGTGGCCGTCCGGGCCGTCCGGGTCGAGGACCGCCGGCTCGCCCTGCACCACCGGGTCACCCTGCTCACCCAGGCGCCGCCGGTCCTGCCGGGCCGGTCCGCACCGGACACCGAGCTGGTGCCCGCCCTGTTCGGGCTGGTCGGGACCGGCGGCCGGGACCCGTGGCGGCGCGCTCCGGACGTGCCGCTGCCGGCCACCCTGTCCGCGCTCGCGGCCGACGGCGCCTGCCTGGCCGGCACCCTCGCCGAGGAGGTGCGGCGCCTCTCGCCCCCGGCGCCGCCGCACGACTGGACGCAGTTGCTCGGCGCGATCGACGCCGCCGCCTGGCGGGCGGCCGTGGCGGCGACCGCGGACCCGTCGCGAGCCGCCCTGCTGGCGCTCCTGGACACCTGGGCGCACCAGCCGTTCGCCGCCGCCGGCAGCCGGTGGTGGGTGGGCCGGGCCCCCGCCGCGGCCCTGGACGCACTGCGCGAGGACGGGACGGCGGTGGCCTCCGCCGCGGTGCAGGCCGGATCGTCGGAGCACTGGTTCGCCGCGCCCGCGTCCGGCACCGAGAACGCCCGGCACGCCGAGCCCACCGAGGGCGACCCGGTGGCGAAGGCCGTTCCGGAGGCCCGGCTCGTCGTCGTCGCACGGGACGACGCCGCGCGGCTGCGGGCCCTGCTCGCCGCGATCGACGCCCACGGTCCGCTCCCCCTCCCGGAGACCGCGGCCGCCCGGTTCGCCGAACTGACCGGCGTCCGGCGGGCGGTGGCCCGGCTCGTGGTGGCCGGCCTGGTCGCCGGGTCCGACCGCGAGGACCACCGCAGCCTGCTGCGCAAGGCCCCCTACCGGGCGACGCCCATGACCGTCGACGCCTACGACCGGCTGCGCGCACGGCTCGGCGGCGACGGCCGGCGGGCCGTCCTGGCGGCCGCGCTGCCCGACGACCCGGCCGAACTGTGGCAGCCCGGCGGGGTCGACGCCGCCGTCGAACGGATGGCCGCCGCCTGGTGCGCGCGCCTCGGCGCTCAGCCCGCCGTCCACGACGAGGCCGCCGACGCGCTGGAGGCCGAGCTGGGCCTGTCCGAGGTCTGGGCCCGCCGGCTCGCCGGCGGCTACGAGGCCGCCACCGACGCGACCGTGGAGGCCGCGGGCTGGGAGCTGACGGCCACCCCGTACAGCACGGGGGTCGACGTCCGGGCCGTCCCGGCGGCCGGTGTCGAACCGCGGTACGGCACCCCGGTCGGGCTGCCCCTGCAGGTGATCGCGAGCGCCCTGGTGTGGGCGTGCACGGACCGGCCCGTCGGCGACCCGGCCGTGGCCGGCGCGGCCGCGCTCCACGACCGGCTGCGCGCCGAACTCGCCCGCCCGGAGCTGCTGCTGGATCTCGCCGGCGGATCCGTCCGGGACACCCCGGAGGGCATCGAGCAGCGCTTCGGACCGGCGCGGGTACCGGTCGCGCGCGACCGCCGCAAGGAGGAGGGCCCGCTGCCGCAGACCGCCTACGACTCGGGGCCGCTGGTCGTCTGCGCGCCCGGCGGCGGCGCGTTCCTGCGTCCCGCGGCGGCGGCCGACCCGCAGGTGTGGCGCACGCTCCGCGGGATCACCGGGCTGACCCGCGAACTCGACCGGGTGGCTCCCCTGCTGCCCGGCGGCGGCCTGGAACGCATGCTCGACCGGGCCCGCTCCGGCGCCGTCCCCGCCGGCGCGTACGAGGCCGACCCGCGGCAGTCCTGCCCGGAGCTGGTCGCCCGGGTGTGCGACCGGCTCGCGGTCGGCGCCGACGCCGCGGCACTGTACCTCCAGCTCGCGACGCTCGCCGCGCCCACCGACCGCAACGTCCGCCGCTGGAACGGCTGGGCGGCCAAGCAGCACACCGCGGCGCGCGAGGAACTCCTCGCCACCGGAGCGGTGGTCGAGGCCAAGCGTGCCAGGGCGGGCCGGACGCTCTTCCTGCCCGGCGACTGGACCGAACTGAAGGCCCCGCACCTCCCGTTGGAGACCGTCAAGCTCGCGGCCCACACCGTGACCCCGCTCTGGGGCAACACCGTCCGCTCCCCCTTCGGCCGGGTGCTGCCGGTCGCCCCGCTGCACGAGATGTTCGCCGCGGCCTGGCAGCGGGAGCACGGCGACGCTCCGGCGGCCTCCGACGGCTGACAGCCGGACACCGTTGCCTGCCGGGTCCGGTCCCGCCACCACCGGGACCGGACCCGGTCAGCCTGGTTACGGCCGACCCTCACGGGTGCTCCCGTCGTGGACGCCGGGGCTGTCAGGTCACCCGGCGGCGGATCCACCAGACGCAGAACCCGGTCAAGGCCAGGGCGAGGCCGAGGTAGAGCCCGGTCTCGGCCCATTGGAGGGCCCAGAAGTTGCCGGCGGGCTGGTAGGTCACCTGCTGCTTGTAGCCCAGGGCGCCGAGGTCGGCGACGCAGCGGTCGACCTGCTGCAGGGTGGGCGGGCCCGACTCGATGCGCAGGCAGTCGGCGAAGGACGGCGGCACGGGGGCCGGCTGCCCGGCGGCGTTCAGTGTCTGCTGGGAGGTGACCCAGGCCCCGGGCACTTGTTCGAGGTGCGCGACGATCTGCTTGGCGCCGTCCTGGATGCCGAGGGGGGCGCCGTCGGGCTCGATCGGCAGGACGGTCCGGTCCGCGGCGGCCAGGTGGGACCGGATCCACATCGGCACGGCGATCTGAGCGGCGGTGTAGAGGACGACCGTGGTGGCCATCGCGGGCAGGGTACGGCGGATGACCAGGCCGAGGGCAACGCCCAGGACGAAGGCGAAGGCGGCGTGGGCCATGGGGACGACGCCCCGTGCGGCGAAGGCCACGGGGTCGAGCCGGGGGAAGTACGTGTCCGTTGCGCCGCCGCCGTCGACGGCCCGGTCGATGGGGCTGCTCCACCAGCTCACCGCGAGGCTGGTCAGCCCCGCAGCGGCCATGGAGACCGCCGCACCGAGGCCCAGTTTGGTCACCAGCCAGCGGGTGCGGGTGACGCCCTGGTTCCACGCGAGGTAGTGGGTACCGGTCTCCAGTTCATGGGAGACCAGCGGGGCGCCCCAGAACATCCCGATGACCGCCGGGACGGCGAGCACGACCAGCAGTCCGGTGTAGTAGAGGGTCCGGTCCGAACTGGCGGCCTGGTCCACCAGGCTGCTGCCGGCGGCCCGGTAGAGGTCGGCCAGCTGTGGGCCGGTGGCCGCCAGGGCGGCGGCGAGGGCGGCCACCGCGGCGAACACCACGGCGGCCTGGGTGCGGAACTGGCGCCAGGTCAGCCAGATCATCGGAGTACCTCCAGCGCGGGTCGGGTGTCACGTACCGCATCGGCGGGCCGGGTCATGTAGGCCAGGACGATGTCTTCCAGGCCGAGCGGGCCGACGGCCCAGGACGGATCGTGGACCGCGGTGTCGGCGCGCACCAGGAGGGTGGTCTGCCGGTCGGTGTGGCTGGCGGTGATGACGTGCTGACCGGCCGGGAGTGTGTCCGGGTCCCGGCGAGGGCCGGTGAGCCGGTGGTGACGGGCGACCAGGTCGTCGATGTCGCCGGCCACCTGTACCCGGGAGTCGACCAGGACGATGACGTAGTCGCAGGTCCGTTCCACGTCGGAGACCAGGTGGGAGGAGAGCACGACGCTCAGCTCGTGCTCGGCGACGGCCTCCATCAGGTCCTGCATGAACTCCCGCCGGGCGAGCGGGTCCAGAGCCGCGACCGGCTCGTCCAGGAGTAGCAGCTCCGGCCGCTTGGCGATGCCCAGGGTGAGAGCGAGCTGCGCACGCTGGCCGCCGGACAGTCGGCCGGCCCGCTGCTTGGGGTCCAGACCGAGGCGGCGGATCCGGTCGTGCGCCACGGCGTCGTCCCAGCCCGGGTTGAGGCGCCTGCCGAAGTCGAGGTGGTCGGCGACGCTCAGTGCGGCGTAGACCGGGGTGTCCTGGGCGACGAAGCCGACCTTGGCCAGCTGTTCCACACCTGAGGCAGGACGGCCACCGCACACCTCGATGCTGCCGGCCGTCGGGGTCAGCATGCCGGAGGCCAGGTTCAATAAGGTCGACTTGCCGGCGCCGTTGGGGCCGACCAGGCCCACCACCCGGCCGGCGGGGACGTCCAGGTCGCAGTTCTGCAGCGCCCAGCGCTGCTTGTACCTCTTGCCCAGGCCCTGGGCTCGCAAGACGGCGCTCACGCTACGTCCTCTCCGGTGGCGTTGCGAAACGTGTTCAGGAACAGCGCCTCGATGCTCTCGTCGTCGAGCCCGGCCAGGCGGGCCTTGGTCAGCCAGCGCTGCAGGTCCTTGCGCAGCGGTCCCTGCGCGGCGAGCGTGTCGTCGGCCAGCGTCCGGGTCACGAACGTCCCGACGCCGGGACGGGCTGCCACCAGGCCGTCGTGCTCCAGCTCCCGGTACGCCTTGAGCACCGTGTTCGGGTTGACCGCCGTCTGCCTCGCCACGTCCTTGACCGTCGGCAGCCGGTCCCCCTCCTTCAGCAGGCCCAGGCGCAGTGCGTGCCGGACCTGCTGGACCAGCTGCTGGTACGGGGACAGGCCGGACCGGCTGTTCAGGTGGAACTCAATCACCGGCTCCTCCATTTATCTAGTTGCCTAGTACTATAGCTCTCCATGTCGACCAATCGGCAAGATGCGCACCGCGGGCGCCAGTCCCCGAGGGGGCCCGGCCGAACATGATCGGCACTCGCCGGACCTCGCTCGGGCATCGAGAAACGATCGTTTGGCGACAGGCGGCCAGCGCCTCCAATGAACCCGGACATACCGGGGCATCAAGGCGACACCGATCCCATCGGATCCGATGGCGGTTGCCGACAGGGTTTGACGGCAGACAGGGTCTCGACCCTCCGCACGGAAGGCCCTCGGTGGCGGAGCTGGTCCGCAAGTGGGTCTCGACCGACCGGCAGTCGACCGCCCGGCAGAACTTCGTCCTGGACGAGGCCGGCATCGAGGGCCCGGTCGCCTTCGAGGAGCCCCCGGGCACCTCCAGCCGACTCCACCCTCTCCAGCGGCCGAAGTTCGGTGAGCTGCTGGCGCCCGTGCGGCCGGGTGACACCGTGCACATCTCCGAGATGTTCCGCCTCGTGCGCGGCACCGGGCGCATCCTCGACGTGCTCGACGTCCTCCACCAGGGCCGCCTCGCGCTGCGCATCACTGCCGCCCCTGCGATCCACCGCCGGCCACTCACTCACTGCCAGCCGCTCGACGGCGGCCAGGGCGTCCCGGCGGTCCCGGCCCAGCGCAGGGCCCGCCGCGAGTACGAGAGCCGCGTCAGCGCCCTCACACCGATCGAACCATGATCGTTCTCGGCGCCAACCACGGTTCCGTCGATCCCCGAGACCGGGCACGTACTCCGACGCGCACTCCGTCGCAGACCAATCCTTCATCGTATGCACCCTGTGCGAACACAAACATGCTGGCGAAAAAGATCATCACTTCGAGGCAATGCGGCGGGCGCGTCGGGCCAACTGGCCGCCCCGGCGGCTAGTTTGCTCCTGGAGGTCAGCGGCCTGCGCGGACGATCGCTCTGTTCGCCCCGGCCACGTACGACGTGGACCGTGCCGGTCGCCGCTGTTACTGAAGGAGAGCCTGCTCGATGACGGTGGACACCAGCCAGCCGGCGCAGTCGGAGCCGACTGGGCGGAGCAGCCTGGGCACGGCCGCTGCCCGGAACCTCGCCACCACGACCAAGTCCGCGCCGCAGATGCAGGAGATCACCTCCCGCTGGCTGCTGCGGATGCTCCCGTGGGTGGAGGTCGAGGGCGGGACCTACCGGGTCAACCGGCGGCTGACCTACACCGTCGGGGACGGGCGCGTCGAGTTCGTCCAGGACGGCGCACGGGTCGGGGTGATCCCGCGCGAGTTGGGCGAACTCGCGGTGCTGCGCGGCTTCGACGACGTGGCCGTGCTGACCGCGCTCGCCGGCCGCTGCGTCCAGCGCGACTTCCGCGCGGGTGAGGTGCTGGTGGAGCGCGGCACGCCCGCCGAGCGGATCCACCTGATCGCCCACGGCCGGGTCGCCCAGAGCTCCGAGGGCCGGTACGGCGAGGCGGTGTCCGTGGCCGTCCTGGCCGACGGCGACCACTTCGGCGAGCACGCCCTGCTGGAGACCGGGGCGACCTGGGACTGCACCGCCACGGCCGAGACCGCCGGCACCCTGCTGACGCTCTCGCGGGCGGACTTCCACGCCGTGCTGGAGGCGGCTCCGGGCCTCCGGGCGCACGTCGACCGGTTCTCGGCGATCCCGCTCCAGCGGCAGAACCGGCACGGCGAGGCCGAGATCGCGATGTCGGCCGGCCACACCGGCGAGTTCGAGCTGCCCGGTTCGTTCGTCGACTACGAGCTCGAACCGCGCGAGTACGAGCTGTCGGTCGCCCAGACCGTGCTGCGGGTCCACTCCAGGGTCGCCGACCTCTACAACGAGCCGATGAACCAGACCGAGGAGCAACTCAGGCTCACCGTCGAGGCGCTGCGCGAGCGCCAGGAGTTCGAGCTGGTCAACAACCGCGAGTTCGGCCTGCTCCACAACGCCGCGTTCAAGCAGCGGATCCAGAGCCGCTCCGGTTCGCCGACGCCCGACGACCTGGACGAACTGCTCTGTCGCCGGCGCGGTTCCCGGTTCTTCCTCGCGCACCCCCGGGCGATCGCCGCCATCGGCCGCGAGTTCAACGCCCGCGGGCTGTACCCGGACCACGTCGACCTCGGCGGGCAGCAGGTCCCGGCGTGGCGCGGCGTTCCGATCCTGCCGTGCAGCAAGATCCCGATCAGCAGGGAGAACACCACCTCGATCCTCGTGATGCGGACGGGGGAGGACAAGCAGGGCGTCATCGGTCTGCGCCGGACGGGGCTGGTGGACGAGTACGAGCCGGGCCTGTCGGTGCGGTTCATGGGCATCGACGAACGGGCGGTCATCTCCTACCTCGTCAGCACCTACTACTCCGCGGCGATCCTGGTGCCCGACGCGCTCGGCGTACTGGAGAACGTACAGATCGGCCGCCGGGACGGCTAGCGCCGCCGACCGGGCCGACCGGCCTCGCCGAACCACGTCGGCCCGGCGGCCGGCGAACGGCCTGCTCCCGCACACCGCCCCCTGGCGGAAGCCGGACGCAGGACCTGAACAACCGCTGCGCCGGTCCGGCATGACCCGACACTGCCCCGGCACTGCCCCGACACCTCCGGACGGGACGGCCACGGCCGCCCTGCCCGCCGGCACCCCCAGCACGCACCCCCCTCGGCCCCGCCCGACGTGCCCGGATCCGGGACGTTCCCACCCTTCACCAAGGAGCTACGGATGCCTGTCCCTGTGCCTCTGCCCGGCAGGGCGAGCCCGCCGTCCGCCACGTCCGGCGGCGGGGCCGGCCGGCTGCCCGGACCGCCTGCGGCCTTCCCGCCGGTCCCGGGGAGCGGGCCCGTGCCCGCTCCGGTCGCCGACCCGGTCGGCGGGACCGTGCCGCAGGGCGCCGCCGCAGCGTCGGCATCCGGACCGGTGCAGGCATCCGGCTCGGTGCGGGCACCCCACCCGGTGCGGGCACCGGGTCCGGCGCCGACGCCCGGCCCTGCGCCGGCAGCGAGCCCGGTGCTGCAGCAGATCCTGCGCGGGCCGAGCGGCCTGGGCACGGCGGGGCTGTACCTGCCCCCTCTCCAGGCGCCGACCGGACCGTCCGGCCCGTCCGCGTCCGCCGAACCGGCCGAGCCTGCGGCGGGCAGGCCCGTCCCGGGTCTCTACCACCACCCGGTCCCGGAGCCGGACGCCCACCGGGTGGAGGAGGTCAGCCGCAGGATCAAGGCGTGGGCGGTGGAGGAGGTCGAACTCTTCCCCCCGGACTGGGAGGACCAGTTCGACGGGTTCTCGCTGGGCCGCTACATGGTCGCGTGCCATCCCGACGCCCCGACCGTCGAGCACCTGATGATCGCCACCCGGCTGATGGCGGCCGAGAACGCCCTCGACGACTGCTACTGCGAGGACCACGGCGGCTCGCCCGTCGGCCTCGGCGGCCGGCTGCTGCTGGCGCACACCGCGCTCGACCCGCTCCACACGACGGCCGAGTACCAGCCGGACTGGGCGGAGTCGCTGCACGCGGACGCGCCGCGGCGCGCCTACCGCTCGGCCATGCAGTACTTCGTCCAGCAGGCCGGCCACTCCCAGGCCGACCGGTACCGGCACGACATGGCCCGGCTGCACCTGGGGTACCTCGCGGAGGCGGCCTGGGCCGAGACGGACTACGTGCCGGAGGTGTGGGAGTACCTGGCGATGCGCCAGTTCAACAACTTCCGTCCCTGCCCGACCATCACCGACACCGTGGGCGGCTACGAACTCCCGGCGGACCTGCACGCCCTGCCCGCCATGCAGCGGGTCATCGCGCTCGCGGGGAACGCGACCACGATCGTCAACGACCTGTACTCGTACACCAAGGAGCTGGCCGGCCCCGGCCGACACCTGAACCTGCCCGTGGTGATCGCCGAGCGCGAGGACTGCTCCGTCCGCGAGGCCTACCTGAAGGCCGTCGAGGTCCACAACGACCTGATGCACGCCTTCGAGGCCGCGGCCGCCGACCTCGCCGCCGAGGTCCCCCATCCCGTGGTGCTGCGCTTCCTGCGCGGCGTCGCCGCCTGGGTCGACGGCAACCACTACTGGCACCAGACCAACACCTACCGCTACAGCCTGCCCGATTTCTGGTAAGAACCGGTAAGAACGGAATCATCTGTGACCAACACTCAGCTCGCCGCCGCCCCCGCCACGGCCGTGATCCCCGGCCCGGCGACTCCCTACCAGGGCGACATCGCGCGCTACTGGGACCACGAGGCCCGGCCCGTGAACCTTCGCCTGGGCGACGTCGACGGTCTCTACCACCACCACTACGGCATCGGTGACGTCGACCACGCCGCCCTCGGCGACCCCGAGGACAGCACGTACGAGAAGAAGCTGATCGCCGAGCTGCACCGCCTGGAGTCGGCGCAGACCGACGTCCTCCTGGACCACCTCGGCGCCGTCGGGGCGGACGGGACCCTCGTGGACGCCGGCTGCGGCCGCGGCGGCTCGATGGTGATGGCCCACCAGCGCTTCGGGTGCAAGGTCGAGGGCGTCACCCTGTCGGCCAAGCAGGCCGAGTTCGCGAACGGACGCGCCCGTGACCTGGGCATCGGCGACCACGTCCGCGCCCGCGTGTGCAACATGCTCGACATGCCGTTCGAGGCCGGGCAGGTCTCGGCCTCGTGGAACAACGAGTCGAGCATGTACGTCGACCTCCACGACCTCTTCGCCGAGCACTCGCGGATCCTCGGCGTCGGCGGACGGTACGTCACCATCACCGGCTGCTGGAACCCCCGGTACGGCCAGCCCTCGAAGTGGGTCTCCCAGATCAACGCGCACTTCGAGTGCAACATCCACTCCCGCCGGGAGTACATGCAGGCCATGGCCGACAACCGGCTCGTCCCGCAGGCCGTCGTCGACCTGACCCCGGCGACCCTGCCGTACTGGGAGCTGCGGGCCACGTCCTCGCTGGTCACCGGCATCGAGGAGGCGTTCATCAACTCCTACAAGGACGGCTCGTTCCAGTACGTGCTGATCGCGGCCGACCGCGTCTGAACCCGCTGAGCGGGCGGGGCCGGCGGTCCGCCGCGGCTCCGTGACGGCACCGAGAGGCTGCCACTCCCCCAGGGGGTGGCGGCCTCGACCGGTGCAGCGGCGGGAGGAGCCGACGGGCGCCGGACGGATCACCCGTTCGGCCCCCTCGCCCGAGGGCCCGGCACGCGCCCCGCACCGCACGCGGAAAGGATGGTCGCGCGGCGGCCCCTCCCGGGCCGCCCGACGACCTTACGGAGGCCCCCATGGCCACGACCTCCCGCCCGGCCGCCCCGGTCCTGGAACCGGCCGCCACCGATCTGGCGAAGGCCACCGACCCGCACCCGCGCATCTACGAACTCGCCCCGGCCGAAGGCCGCGACGCCCTGGCCGGCCTGCAGACCGGCGCCGGCGTCGACAAGCCCTCGGTCGACGAGGAGTGGCTCGACGTCGACGCCGGTGCGCACGGCACCGTCCGCACCCGCATCGTCCGGCCGGCCGGCGTCACCGGCGTGCTGCCGGTGATCTTCTACATCCACGGCGCGGGCTGGGTCTTCGGGGACGAGAACACCCACGACCGCCTCGTGCGCGAACTCGCCGTCCGCGCGAACGCCGCCGTCGTCTTCCCCGTCTACACCCGCGCGCCCGAGGCCAAGTACCCGACCCAGATCGAGCAGAACTACGCCGTCGGCCAGTGGCTCAAGGACCACGGCCCGGCCAAGGACCTCGACCCCGGCACCGTGGCGGTCTGCGGCGACTCGGTCGGCGGCAACATGTCGACCGTCTTCGCGATGATGAACGCCGAACGCGGCGGGCTGCGCCTCGCCTGCCAGGTGCTGCTCTACCCGGTCACCGACGCCGCCTTCGACACCCCCTCCTACCTGCAGTTCGCCGAGGGCTACTTCCTCACCCGCGAAGGCATGCAGTGGTTCTGGGACCAGTACACCACCGACCCCGCCGAGCGCGCCGACCTGCACGCCTCACCGCTGCGCGCCTCCGCGGAACAGCTCCGGGCGATGCCGCCGACCCTGATCATCACCGACGAGGCCGACGTGCTGCGCGACGAGGGGGAGGCCTACGCCGCGAAGCTGCGTGCCGCCGGGGTCCAGGTCACCGCGGTCCGCGTGCTGGGCATGGTGCACGACTTCATGATGCTCGACAGCCTGCGCGACACCGCCGCCAACAACGTCGCCCTGAGACTCGCCGGAGACACCCTGCGCGACGCCCTCCACGGGTGGTGAGCCGCCCCCTCGCCCGAGGGACCCCGGGCTCGCCGACGGCACCGACCGCACCGCCCTCTTCCGGTTCAGCCGACCCGGCGGCCCCGGCCACCTCGCACGGGTTCCAGCCGCAGCCGCCGCGCCGGCCAGGGCGGCGGCTCGGC
The DNA here is from genome assembly GCF_040702125.1 of Kitasatospora sp. NPDC085895. NCBI lineage: Bacteria > Bacillati > Actinomycetota > Actinomycetes > Kitasatosporales > Streptomycetaceae > Kitasatospora > Kitasatospora sp. NPDC085895. Next base: position 50,016 of record NZ_JBFBJY010000007.1, read on the forward strand.
CGGGCCGAACCAGACCCGGACGTCCTCGCCGGTGCGGACGGGCAGGCGGGGGAAGTCGTTCCCGGCGTGTTCGGTGCGGTGCAGCGCATGGGCCGGGCCGAGGTGCCGGGCGGCGTAGGCGTCGAAGGCGGCCGGGTCGGCGGGGTGGCAGACGGTCGCGAGCACCGTGCGGGCGGCCGGTTCGGGGGTGTAGCCGCGGCCGTTCAGCAGGAGGACGTCGTCGCTGTCGACCATGGTGGCGTTGGCCGCGTCGCGGTGCTCCCGCCAGACCGGGCCGCCGTAGAAGGCCTCCAGCGAGCGGCGCCGACGGTCCATGTCGGGGAAGGCCCGCAGCCAGACGAAGCGGTCCGGGTCGTCGAGGTCGCGGAACCGGCCGCCGACGGTGATGCCGACCGCCTGCTGGCCGGTCACGAACTCGCGTTCGAACAGCTCGATCAGGGTCTCCCGGGCGCCCGGGTGCAGGGTGTACTGGCGCAGCTCCACGATGCTCATGCGCCGCAGGCTAGGGGCACTCCCCTGACATCCCCCGTCAGGGGATACTGACCGGCATGCGTGCGAGTCGGCTGGTCTCCCTGCTCCTGTTGCTCCAGAACCGGGGACGGCTGACGGCCGAACAACTCGCCGAGGAGCTGGAGGTGTCCGTCCGCACCGTCTACCGGGACGTCCAGGCGCTCGCCGCCGCCGGGATCCCGCTGTACGGCGAGGCCGGGCACGAGGGCGGCTACCGGCTGGTGGACGGGTACCGGACCCGGCTCACCGGGCTGACGGCCGAGGAGGCGCAGGCCGCCTTCCTCGCCGCGCTCCCCGGCGCCGCCGCCGACCTCGGCCTCGGCGAGGCGCTCGCCGCCGCCCGGCTGAAGCTGCACGCCGCCCTTCCGGCGGAGGTGCGCGAGCACGCCGGGCGGGTCCAGGAGCGCTTCCTGCTCGACGCCCCGGGCTGGTACGGCGATCCGGACGACACCCCGCACCTCGCGGCCGTCGCCGCCGCGGTGTGGGCGCGGCGGGCGGTGGTCCTGCGGTACCGGCGCTGGCGGGCACCGGAGGAGATCGAGCGGCGGGTCGAACCGTACGGGCTCGTGCTCAAGGCGGGCCGCTGGTACCTGGTCGCGGGCGGGCCGACCGGGATCCGCACGTACCGGATCGACCAGATCGTCGGACTCCGCACGCTGGAGGAGGAGTTCGCGGTGCCGGACGGGTTCGACCTGGGCGGGTACTGGGCGGCCTACCTGGCGGACTTCCGGGGCCGGCTGCACACCGGCGAGGCGCTGGTCCGGCTCACCCCGGAGGGTGCCCGCCGGCTCGGGGTGCCGCGGGCGGGCGACGGCTGGACGGAGGCCCGCGTCCCCATCGAGTCGGTCGACCACGCCCACGGAGAGTTCCTGCGGCTGGGCGCCGACGTGGTGGTCATCGCACCGGCGGAACTGCGCGACCGCATCGCCGGGACGGTCCGGGCCCTGGCCGCGCAGTACGTCGGGTCCCCGGACGTGGCCGGGTGAACCGCCGGGGTGCCGTGCTGCCGGCCGGTGCGTGGAAGGCGCGGAGGGGGGCAGACGGCCGGCGGTGACCGCCCGGCCGTCGGGCGGGCCGGGAAGGGGTGGTCGGGATGGTGTCTGCCGTCCGCGGTGCGGCGGTCCGAGGCGGCCTCGGGGGCCGGGTGCTGCGCGGGGCCGGCCGTGCGGGCTTCGTCGCCAGGGGCGTGGTCTACGTCCTGGTGGGAGTCCTGGCGTTGCAGATCGCCGGGGACCGCGGCGGTGCGGAGGCCGACCGCCGGGGTGCGCTCCACCGGATCGCGGAGCAGCCCTTCGGGGCGGTCGTGCTGTGGGCACTGGTCGTCGGCTTCGCCGGAATGGCGCTGTGGCGGGCCTCGACGGCGGTGTTCGGTGAAGCCGGGGAGACGCGTACCGCCGGCCGGGTGCTCTGCGCGGGCCGGGCCGTGTTCTACGCCTTCGTCTGCTCGGGGACGCTGAGGTTCGCAGCCGGTGCCGGCGAGGGTTCGAGCAGTGACGCGGCCTCTCGTGACTGGACGGCGGCCGTGATGAGCCGTCCCGGTGGGCGGTACGTGGTGGCCGGCGCCGGTGTCGTGCTCCTGGCCGCCGGAGTCGCCATCGCCGTCCGCGCGGTGCAGCGCCGCTTCCTCAAGAAGCTGGACACCGGTTCGATGGACCGGCGCGTGCGGTCGGCGGTGACCGCGACCGGAGTCGTCGGCAATGTCGCCCGCGGGGCGGTCTTCGGGGCTGCCGGGGTCTTCGTGCTCGTGGCCGCGGTCCGCTTCGATCCGGGGCGGGCGAAGGGGATGGACGACACCCTCCGCTCCTTCGCGGACGGCGCGGCCGGTCCTTGGCTGCTCGTGGCCGTGGCAGCGGGCCTGGTCCTGTTCGGCGTGTTCTCCTTCGCCTCGGCCAGGTGGCGGCGGCTGTGAGCGACGCCCGAGGGCGCTCGCCACCGGCTTCGCGTGCCGGTGGCGGCCGTCCGAGAGGGAGCGGATCGCCCGGCACGACCTCGTGGAGGGCTCCGCGACGGTCGGGAGCGCCGGCCGCCGTGTGCCGATCCGCCCCGGTCGGCCGCGCGGTGCATCGACCGCCGCCGACTGGGCATGCGCTCCCCGCGGCCCCCGGCAGCGGGGTCCGCAGCCGGGGCCGCCCATCGGGTGACGTGCCCGCCGTCGGCGGCTCCGGGCACGGTCATCTCCTCGGACGGAGGCGGACTCCCATGGCCTGGATCCTGTTCCTGGTGCTCCTCGCGATCGTGCTCGGCCTCATCGGCGTGGCCGCGCACGGTCTGCTGTACCTCCTGTTCATCGGCATCGTCGTCCTCCTCGTCGCGGTGGCCCTCGGGGGCGCGCGCTTCCGCAGGAGCGGCCGGCGTCCCAGCCGGTAGGCGACGCACCCGGTGGACGGCCCTCCCGGCCGAAAAGCCGCTGGCGCGCGGCACGGAGATCGGCGAGGCTCGCCGGCATGGTCTCGGTGGTGCAGAACGTGGCGGTCGACTGTGCGGATGCCCACGGTCTGGCCCGGTTCTGGAGCAGGGTGACCGGCCGTCCGCTGCATCCCGACGACCGGCCGGGCGATCCGGAGGTCCGGGTCATGCTCGCCGAGGGCCCGGTCCTGTACTTCAACCAGGTGCCCGAGGCCAGGACGGTCAAGAACCGGCTCCCCCTCTGCCTGCGCCCGGAGACCTCGCGCGACCGGGAGGTCGAACGGCTCCTGGGCCTCGGCGCCACCCTCGTCGCCGACCGCCGCGATCCCGACGGCTCCGGCTGGGCGGTCCTCGCCGATCCCGAGGGCAACGAGTTCTGCGTGTTGCGCAGCGAGTCCGACCGGGCCGCGACGGCGTCCTGAGGCCCCCGACGGGCAGTGGTTGCCGAGCGTCGGGGCGGGCAGACGCTACCCGTCGCGGGGCCGCCCCGCGGCGGAGCGCGGAACTCGACGGACCGGAGGCCACCGATGATCCAGCTCGCAGACGTCCGCGAGTGGCGCCAGCACGACGTCGTCGACCAGGACGCCAAGAAGATCGGTGTCCTGGAGTCGGTCTACGTCGACACGGCGACCGACGAACCGTCCTTCGCCACGGTCACCGTCGGTCTGCCGACCCGCCACCGGCTCGTCTTCGTCCCGCTCGACGGCGCCGTCGCCGGACCCGGCTACCTGAAGGTCGCCCATCCGAAGGCCCTGGTGAAGGACGCGCCGTCGATCGACACCGACGGCGTCCTGGCCGCCGACCAGGAACCGGCCGTCTTCGCCCACTACCAGCTCGACTACTCGCCCGGGGCCGGCGGCGAACGCCGCCTCGCCCGGGGGTGACGGACCGGCCGGTGCCCCCGCGGAAACAGCGGACGGCGCGCCGCGCAGGCCGGGTGGATCGCCCGGGTGAGCGATCCGACCGGAGGAACCGGAGGCATCGGCCCGCGGACCGTCCTCGCGGGGCCGGCCCTGCGGCCGTTGCGGGAGTCCGTGAGCCGGCGGCGGCCGCGGCGCTGCGCCGTGCCGGCATCCTGAGCCGGTCGGCCGGCCTCGGCCGGTCAGCTGCCGTACGCCCGGGGCGTCGAGTGGGAGGCCGGGTCGTACCGGCTGCGCGAGCGCTCGGATCGGGGGCCTTCGCCGACGCGGCGGGCCCGCAGTCCTCGATCCGGTCGGGCTCCTCGTCCACGGGCCGGTCGGCGCGCAGGTCGCCCGGGGTCTCGGCGGAGCACGACCCGGCGCCGCGGCCCCGCGAGGGCGCACGGCCGGGTGGCACGGCCCCGGCGGTCACCGAGCGGTCATCCGGGAGCGACAACCGCCCACCGCCTGCCGATACTGACCAGGACGACTCGAACGCCCAGGTACACCCTCGACCGGGGACACCGCACGGATGACCTTCTTCGACAGGCTCGGTCCGCACCGGGAGAGCCACGCCGCCGGCCGGGCCGGGTGGCTGCGGGCCGCCGTGCTCGGCGCCAACGACGGTCTGGTCTCCGTCGCCAGTCTGATGGTCGGCCTCGCCGCCAGTGGGGCGAGCACCTCCACCGTCGTCACCGGCGGCCTGGCGGGCCTCTCCGCCGGGGCGATGTCGATGGCCGCCGGCGAGTACGTCTCCGTCAGCTCCCAGGTCGACGTCGAGACCGCCGACCGGGCCAAGGAGGCCCGCGAACTCGCCGAAGCCCCCGAGGCGGAACTCGACGAACTCACCGCCATCTACGAAGGCCGCGGCGTCCCGCGCGACCTCGCCCGGCAGGTCGCCGAGGCCCTGCACGAGGCCGACCCGCTCCAGGCCCATCTGCGCGACGAGCTCGGCCAGAGCGAACACACCGCCGCCCGTCCCGTCCAGGCCGCGCTCGCCTCCGCCGCCAGCTTCCTCACCGGCGGACTCGTCCCCTTCCTCGGCCTGCTCGCAGGATCGGCCGGCGCACGCCTGTGGCTGATCGTCGCCGTCACCCTCTGCGGCCTCGCCTTGGCGGGCGTGCTCGCCGCCCTCGCCGCCGGCACGGCCGTCCTCCGCCCGACCCTGCGCGTCGTCATCGGCGGCGGACTCGCGATGGCCGTCACCGCAGCCGTCGGCCAGCTCGCCCAGGTGTCCGGCGTGTGAGCCCCCGGGCACCACACGGCGAGAGCAGCCGACCGGCCGGGGGCGGCCCCGAGCGCCGACCACCTCCTGGCCGGGGCGGTGCCGGTCGACGTGCCGCCGCCCTCACCACCCGACCGACGACCGGGCCCACAGCCACTCGGGGACGGTGGGGGCTGGGCGGCGGACCACCGGAGCGGTGGTGACCGTACTGCGCGGACGGTGGTTGCCACCCGCAGTGTTCGTCGTCGCCGTGGCCACGCTCATCGCCTCCCTGACGTGGGTCACCGGTGGCACCGGCGCCTCCCCGTGGCGGGCCGGCCCGGGCATGATGACTGGTCCCGCGTCCACGGGCAGCCCCGTGCGCTCGTTCGCCGACGCCGACCGGGCCGCCGAGCGGCACCGCACCGACCGCGCTGTCACCGGCTCGCCGGTCCGCGACCGGATCCCCGAAGCACGGCTCGTCCGACCCCCTGTGGTGCAGCGCCACGCCCGCCTCCGTTGCCCGCCTTCGACAGCGATGGAACGGCCCGGTGCCCGGCGGTCGGCGCCACGCCCCGGTGGTCGCCAGGACGGGCCTCACCCTCGCAGCCGGGTCGGGCCCGTGGAGGGATGCGGGATGCGGCCGTCCGGGCGTATCCCGTGGTGTCCGGCGGCGGCCTCCCGCTCGTGGGAACCGATCTGTGCGACAGATGGAAGCGGACGGCGGCCGAGGAGGGCACACGACATGACGGCGCGCAGCGGTGCCCCTCGCCCGGCGGCCGAAGGCGGTGTCATCGGCATCGACGGCCTGGCGGCCCTGGTGGACGTGCTGCTGGACCGGGGCTTCACGGTGGTGGGGCCGACCGTGCGGGACGGGGCGATCGTCCTCGACGAGCTGGCCTCCGCCGATCAGCTGCCCTACGGCTGGGGCGTCGAGTTGGAGGCCGGGTCGTACCGGCTGCGCGAGCGCTCCGACCGGGCGGCCTTCGCCAACGCGGCGGGCCCGCAGTCATGGAAGTCCTACCTGCACCCGGCGAGGGTCCGCCAGTGGCGGGCCGACCGGTCGGCGGGCGGACCGGCGGTGGAGTCGGACGAGCCGGTGCCGCACCGCTTCGCGTTCCTCGGGGTGCGCCCGTGCGATCTGCGGGCCATCGCCGTCCAGGACCGCGTGCTGGTCGGCGGCCGGCACCGCGATGCGGTCTACGAGGGACGGCGGACGGGGGCGTTCCTGGTCGCGGTCGAATGCACCGAGCCGGGCGGCACCTGCTTCTGCGTGTCCATGGGCACCGGCCCGGCGGCCGGCCCCGGCCACGACCTCGTCCTGACCGAGGTGGCGGACTCGGCGGGGCACCGGTTCTGGATCCGCAGCGGGAGCCCGGAGGGCGCCGAGGTCCTCGCCGCGCTGCCGCTGCGGCCCGCCGACGCACGGACCGTCGGCGCCGCACGCGAGGGCGTCTCCTCCGCGGCGGGACGGATGGGCCGCAGCATGCCGGAGGTGGACCTGCACCGGCTGATGGCCGGCACGCTGGACGCCCCGCGCTGGGACGAGGTCGCCGAGCGCTGTCTGACGTGCGGGAACTGCACGATGGTCTGCCCGACCTGCTTCTGCACCACGACCGAGGACGTCACCGACCTCACCGGCGACCACGCCGAGCGCTGGCGGGTGTGGGACTCCTGCTTCGACCTCGACCACTCGTACCTGCACGGCGGCCCGGTGCGCGCGTCCGCGCCGAGCCGCTACCGGCAGTGGCTCACCCACAAGCTCGGGACGTGGTGGGACCAGTTCGGTTCCTCCGGCTGCGTGGGCTGCGGGCGGTGCATCGTCTGGTGCCCGGTCGCGATCGACATCACCGAGGAGGCAGCGGCCCTGCACGACTGGGCCGGGCTGCGGGCCGACTCGGGCGGAGACGGGGACGGGCGGTCGTGACCCAACCGGAGCCACTGCTGGACGGCCTGTCCGACCTGCACCGGGCCCGCCTGCTCGGACTCGCGGACGACCGCGAATTCCCCGCGGACAGGCGCCTGTTCGACGAGGGCGGGGCAGCCGACCGGTTCTGGCTGCTCCGCTCCGGCGAGGTCGCCCTCGATCTGCACGTGCCCGGGCGCCGGCCACCGGTGGTCGAGACGGTCGGCGCCGGCCAACTGCTCGGCTGGTCCTGGCTCTTCCCGCCGTACCGCTGGCACCTCGGCGCCCGGGCTCTCGGCCCGGTCTCCGCGTGGGAGTTCCCCGCAGGGCGGGTGCGGGCGCTCTGCGAGGCCGACCCGGAGTTCGGCCTGCGGCTGACCGTGCACTGCGCCGCCGTGATCGCGGAACGGCTCCAGGCCGCCCGACTGCGCCTGGTGGACCTCTACGCACCGGACGGAGGCGGTCCGCCGTGAGCACCGTACCCGTCCCGTACCGGGTGCTCTCGTCCCGGCCGGAGACCTCGGACTGCGTCTCGCTCACCCTCGCCGCGGACGGCGCGTCCCTGCCGGCCTTCTCCCCCGGGCAGTTCGCGATGGTGTACGCCTTCGGCGTCGGCGAGGTACCGATCTCCGTCAGCGCCGTCGGCGACCGGACGGTCACCTTCACCGTCCGCGCGGTCGGTGCCGTGTCGGCAGCGATCTGCCGATCCGCTCCCGGCGGCGCCCTCGGGCTGCGCGGCCCGTTCGGCACCGGCTGGAACCTCGACGGGACGGACGGCTCCGATGTCCTGGTGGTCGCCGGCGGCCTCGGACTGGCGCCGCTGCGGCCGGCCGTGCACCGGCTCCTGGGCGGGGCCGGGCGCCTCACCGTCCTGGTGGGGACACGCACCCCGGCGGACCTCCTCTTCCCCGGCGAACTCGCCCGCTGGAGCGACCGGTGCCGGGTGGAGGTGACGGTGGACCGGCCGACTCCGCAGTGGCGGGGCAGCGTCGGGGTGGTGACCGCCCTGCTCGACCGGGTGGCCGTCGGGGCGGGCACCGCAACCGCCCTCGTCTGCGGGCCGGAGGTGATGATGCGGCGCACCGCGGATGCGCTGCTCGCACGCGGCATGCCGCCCGAGCGCATCCAGATCTCGCTGGAGCGCAACATGCGCTGCGGAACGGGACACTGCGGCCACTGCCAGCTCGGACCGCTGCTGCTCTGCCGCGACGGCCCGGTGGTCGACTGCGCGGTCTCCCGACGACTGCTCGCGGTGAGGGAGCTGTAGACATGGACGATGCCGACCGGCCGACCCTGGCGGTGTGGAAGTTCGCCTCCTGCGACGGCTGCCAGCTGACCCTCCTCGACTGCGAGGACGAACTGCTGCCGCTCGCCGGGCGGGTGAGCATCTCCCACTTCCTGGAGATGAGCAGCGCGGAGGGTACGGGCTCCCGGGGTCCGGCCGGCCTCGAAGGTGCAGGGCCGTACGACCTGTCGCTGGTCGAGGGCTCGATCACCACGGACGAGGACGCCCGGCGCATCCGGCGCATCCGCGCCGTCTCCCGCCGCCTGGTGACCATCGGCGCCTGCGCGACGGCCGGCGGTGTGCAGGCGCTGCGCAACTTCGCGGACGTCGCCGAGTTCCGCTCCGCCGTCTACGCCCGCCCCGAGTACATCGCCACCCTCGGCACCTCCACCCCGATCTCGGCACACGTCCCGGTCGACTTCGAACTGCGCGGCTGCCCGATCGACCGGCGCCAACTGATCGAAGTGATCACGGCGTACCTGGTGGGCCGCAAACCGGGCGTCCCGGCGCACAGCGTCTGTTACGAGTGCAAGATCCGCGGCACCACCTGTGTCACCGTGGCCCACGGCACGCCCTGCCTCGGCCCGGTCACCCACGCGGGGTGCGGGGCGATCTGCCCCACGTACGGGCGCGGCTGCTACGGCTGCTTCGGCCCGGTGGCCGACCCCAATCTGGCGTCGATGGTCCGCCAACTCGGCCGGGACGGCATGTCCGAGCTGGACGTCGTCCGCGTCTTCCGCACCTTCAACGCCGCGGCGCCCGAGTACGGTCCGGTGCCGGAGATCGCCGAAGGGCTCGGCGGGGAGGAACCGCAGTGAGCCACGGGTCGTCGCGGGTCCTGCGGTTGGACGCCCTGGCCAGGGTGGAGGGCGAGGGCGCCGTCCGGCTGCGCCTGAAGGGGCAGGAGGTCGTCACCGCCGAGCTGCGGCTCTACGAGCCGCCCCGCTTCTTCGAGGCCTTCCTGGTCGGCCGGGGACACACCGAGCCCCCGGATCTCACCGCCCGGATCTGCGGGATCTGCCCGGTCGCCTACCAGATGACGGCTTGCCAGGCGGTCGAGGCGGCCTGTGGGACCACCGTCGACGGACAGCTCGCGCGACTGCGCCGGCTGCTGTACTACGGCGAGTGGATCGAGAGCCAGTCCCTGCACGTCCACCTGCTGCACGCCCCCGACTTCCTCGGCTGCGCCGACGCCGTCGAGGTCGCCCGCGGACACCGGACGGCCGTCGAGCGGGGGCTGCGGATCAAGCAGGCGGGCAACGCGGTGGTGGAGGTGCTCGGCGGGCGCCCGATCCACCCGGTCAACGTCAGGGTCGGCGGCTTCCACCGGACCCCGTCACGGGCGGAACTCGACCCACTGGCCGAGCGGTTGCGCCGGGCGCGGGACGAGGCGCTGGAGGCCGTGGGCTGGGTCGCCGGGTTCGACTTCCCGGAGGCCTCCTTCGACGGCGAGTTCCTGGCGCTGCACGACCCGGGCGGTTACGCGATCGACTCCGGCGAGCCCGCCGTCCTGCCGCCGGCGGGGAGCCCGGGCGGGCCGCGGCGCCTTCCCGTCGAGGAGTTCGAGCACCGCGTCGTCGAGGAGCAGGTGCCCTACTCGACGGCGCTGCAGTCGCGGCTGGACGGCCGCCCGTACCTCACCGGCCCGCTCGCCCGCTACGCGCTCAACGGCCGCTGGCTCCACCCGGCGGCCGCGGAGGCGGCGCGCGGCGCGGGACTCGGCGATCCGACCCGGGGGGACCCCTGCCGCAACCCGTACCGCAGCATCGTCGTACGGGCCGTCGAGGTGGTGCACGCCCTGGAGGAGGCCCTGCTGATCATCGAGAGGTACCGGCCGCCGGAGCGGCCGTACATGGAGGCGCCTGCACGGGAGGCCGTCGGCTGCGCCGCCACCGAGGCGCCGCGCGGCCTGCTGTACCACCGCTACGCGCTCGGCCCCGACGGAACCGTCACCCGGGCCCGGATCGTGCCGCCCACCGCACAGAACCAGGCGGCGATCGAGGAGGACCTCCGCCGCCAGGTCGGGGCCCGGCTGGCGCGGTCCCCGGCCGCCGTCGGGGACGGGGAGCTGGCGGCGCTGTGCGAGCGGGCCGTCCGCAACCACGACCCGTGCATCTCCTGCGCCACGCACTTCCTCGACCTCAGCGTGGAGCGGGAGTGACCGGCCGGGTGGTGGTGATCGGGGTCGGCAATCCCTTCCGCCGCGACGACGGCGCCGGGCCGGCCGTGATCGAGTCGCTGCGGGCGCGCGGTGCGCCGGCCGCCGTGCTCGCCCTGAGCGACGGGGACCCGGGCCGGCTGCTGGACCTGTGGGGTCCGGCCGACACGGTGGTCCTCGCCGAGGCGGTGCGCTCCCCCACCGGCCGCCCCGGCCGCCTGCACACCCTCCGGGGCGGACGGGCGGCCTCGCTGGCGGCCGCGACGGCCAGCACCCACGGGCTGGGCCTCGCGGAGACGGTGGCCCTGGCCGCCGCCCTCGACCGGCTGCCGCGTGCACTGGTCGTCCACGCCGTCGAAGGCGCGGACTTCGCCCCCGGGCTCGGCCTCACCGACGCCGTCCGGGCTGCCCTTCCCGCCCTGGTGGGGCTGGTGGCCGGCTCCGTGCGGGCCGCCTGCGGGGCGGTGCCGCCGGTCGGCGACCTGCGGTGATGCCCGACCGTCGCGGCCGGGACGTTCTCCGCCGGGGACGGGGCCACCCGGCCCCGGCGGAAACCGCCACGGGGACCGAGACTGGAGGTGCCGTACCGTGGCCGAGCGTGCCGGGCCGGAGTGCCGGTCCGTCCGGAGAGGAGCACACCGTGCAACTCCGCACCGTCGAGGACGTCATGACCCACGACGTCGTCGCGGTCCGTCCCGAGACCGCGTTCAAGGTGATCGTGGGACTGTTCCACCGCCACGCCATCACCGCGGTGCCCGTGGTCGACTCCGGCTACCGCCCGGTCGGCATCGTGTCCGAGGCCGACCTGATCCGCGAGGAGGCGGCCCTGCCGGACGAGGACGCGTCGCGTTCCCGCCGGTTCCCGTCGCACGCCCCGCACCGGACGGACGGGGGGACGGCCGAGTCCTTGATGACGAGCCCGGTGGTCACCGCGCGCTCCGGATGGAGCCTGGTCGAAGCAGCCCGGCTGATGCACCGCAGGAAGCTCAAGCGGCTCCCCGTGGTCGACGCCTCGGGCCGGCTCACCGGCATCGTCTCCCGCAGCGACCTGCTCAGCCCCTTCCTCAGGCAGGACGACGACATCCGGGAGGAGATCGAGCGGGAGGTGCTGCTGGACGCCCTCCGACTCCCCGCGGACGCCGTGCACGTCACCGTCGACGACGGTGTGGTCACCCTGCGGGGCGCCGTCGGACGCAAGAGCCTCGTCCCCGTCGTCGAGGGCATGTGCCGCTCCCTCGACGGGGTGGTCGCCGTCCGGCAGGAACTGGGCCACCGCATCGACGACACCGGTGCCACCGCCGCGCCGCCCGCCGTTCGAGCCGCGCCCGGCCCTCACCCCGCCGCCCGGCCGTGAGCGGGCCTGCGGCCGCGGACAGGAGTGAACCGTGCACGAGGAGATCGCCGTCGGACTCGACGGCTCACCCGGAAGCAGGTCCGCCGCGCACTGGGCGGCCCGGGAGGCCCAGGTGCGGGAGGTGCCGCTGCGGCTCTTCCACGTGTGGGTCCTGCCGCCGATGACCGCTCAGCAGACCGCCCGGGAGGGCGAGCAGGCGCTCGCGGGAGAACGTCTGCTGCAGCACATGGAGAGCGAGTTGCGGGAGCAGTACCCGGATGTCCTGGTCCTGACCCGACTGGTGCCCGGCGAGTCCCCCGCCGAACTGCTGCCCGCCGCACGCGGGGCCGCACTCCTGGTGGTCGGATCCCGCGGGCTGGGCGCCGTACGCGGTCTGCTGCTCGGGTCGGTGGCCCTCCAGGCGGTCTCCCGCTCCGAGGTGCCGGTGGTCCTGGTCCGCGCGCCCGTGAGTGCGGCCGCCCCGCGGGAAGCGGCCGCACTCACGGGCGCGGTCGTGGCGGGCGTGAGTCTGCGGCCCGGACACGAGACCGTCCTGGAGTTCGCCTTCGCCGCGGCGGAACGCCACGGCGCGCCCTTGCTCGCCCTGCACGCGGGCGCCGGCGGACCACCGGACCGGGATGCGCTGACCGCAGCACTGCTGCCGTGGCGCGAGAAGCACGCCGGGGTCCGGGTGGTGGAGCGGTGTGTCCCGGACGGCCCGGCCCGCGCACTGGCGACGGGCACCGAACGGGCCCGGCTCGTCGTGGTCGGCAGGGGCGGACACCGCAGCGGCCCGACGCCCCGGATGGGGCCCGTCGCACATGCCGCCGTCCACCGCGCGCCCTGCCCGGTGGCCGTCGTCCCCCGCACCTGAACGCCACGGTCCGCGCGGACTCCGGGGCACGGGCCGCCGGCCGCGGCCGACGGGCAGGCGGTCGTCCTCGCCGGCGCGGCGGGCGGACCGCTCACGGCTTTCATACCCCAGGGGGTATCATCGGGACGGCAAGGACCAGTGACGTGAGACCGGGAGTTCCACCATGTGCCGACGGACGACGTGCCGCACCTGCGGCAAGGCCACCTACGCGGGGTGCGGGATGCACGTCGAGCAGGTTCTGGCCGGAATCCCCAAGGCGGACCGCTGCACCTGCAACAGGGCCGCCGGGAGCGGCCGCGGATTCCTGGCCAGGCTCTTCGGCCGCAGCTGAAGCGTCAGGCTTCGTCCCGCAGCTCCGCCACCCGGGCACCGAAGGCGCGCCAGCGGCGCTCGTTGTCGTGCACGAGCGCGGCCGACTCACTGAGCAGGTCCGCGGCACGGGCGACCAGCTCGGCGGCGGAGTAGAGCCGCTGCGGACCCGCCGGCCCCTCGGCGAGGTCCGCACGGAGGGCCGCCGGCCGGAGGTCGACCCGTTCGAGGATCTCCGCGGCCCGCCGCAGCAACAACCCGGCCAGGTCGGCATGGTGGGCCGCCTGCCAGTCGTCGGCGATGATGCGGTGCCGCTCGCCCAGCAGGTCCGCGAAGCCGGGGAGGTCGAGCAGCGCCCGCACACTGTCCCACGACGCCTGCATCGCCTCGGCGAGCCAGCGGGCACCCGACCCCAGGTCGTCCGCGGTCCGCACGAGATCCCGCTTGAGACGGGCGAGTTCGACCGGCTCGCCCTCGCCCTCCATGAAGAGGACACCGCGGAGCTGGATGCCCGCCGGCGAGGTGAGGTCCTCGGCGCCTTCGAACGGGTTCAGCGGCGAGGGCGTTGCCGGCCGGACCACGGACCAGCGGTCGGCCAGGGCCAACAGGGTCCTCGCGTCGCGTTGGAGCAGCACGGCCTGCTCCCGGGGCGCCGAGGCGTAGAACTCCTCGTGCTCACGGTGGAACCGCGCCAGGTTCGCCATCGTGTCGAGCAGCGCGGGCGGTGGGCGGCCCGGGCCGGGCGAAACGCTCCCGTTCATGCCCCCATCGTCGCGCGCCGCCCGACGGACGGCCTGCCGGGCACCCTCCGCGACGGCCGCCCCGCGGCAGCACCGCTCAGGCGAGGGCGAGGAAGAGCTTCTCGAGTTCGGCCTCGGTCATCGGCGGGGTGTCGCCGTCGGCCGCGGCCATGCACTGGCGCATACCGCTGGCCACGATCTTGAACCCGGCCCGGTCGAGCGCGCGGGAGACCGCGGCGAGCTGGGTCACGACGTCCTTGCAGTCGCGCCCGGCCTCGATCATCGCGATGACCCCGGCGAGTTGGCCCTGGGCCCGGCGGAGGCGGTTGAGGACCGCACCGACCGAATCGTCGTCGACCTGCACTGCTGCACCTCCACTACGTATCGCGTGAAAAGCCCAGTGTACCCCGTGGGGTATCCATGCGGAGATCACCACCGTCGGACGGCACGGCCCTGCCGCCGGGTCCGGGCCCGTTCGCCCCGGGTGAAATCCGGTTGACCACGGACCGCCGTACGGCTGCACTGTGGCGGGGCACCACATCGCCGTGGTGCCGGTACCCGGGGAGGCAGCGCCAGCCATGGAGATCCGTCCCACCGACGACCAGGACCTGGACGTCTTCGTCGACACGCTCCACGCCGCGTTCGGGCGGTTCCCGGAGACCCCCGTCGACGGCGGCGGGGTCTGGTGGGCCGCGCTGGAGATGGACCGCAACCTCATGGCCCTGGCGCCGGACGGGCGGCCCGTCGGCACCGCCGGCGCGTACTCCTTCGAGCTGACCCTGCCCGGCGGGGTCCTCGCCCCGGCCGCCGGGGTCACCGCCGTCGGCGTCCTGCCCTCGCACCGGCGCCGCGGCGTGCTCACGGCGATGATGCGGCATCAGCTCGCCGACCTGCGCGACCGCGGGGAGTTCCTCTCCGTGCTGCTGGCCTCCGAGGCCGTGATCTACCGCCGGTTCGGCTACGGACCGGCGACCTACACGGCCCGGGTGACGGTGCCGCGGCACCGTTCCGCCCTCGCGCACCGACGGGCCCCCGGAACGGCCGAGGCCCCTGCGGCCGCTCCGGTGAGCGACTCGGCGACCGACTCGATCGAGGTGGTGAAGCGCGCCGACTGCGGCGAGCTCCTCGAAGGGGTCTACGACCGGTACCGCCGCGCGCAGCCCGGCGCGCTGTCCCGGCCGCACCGCTGGTGGTCCTCCGGCGCGGGACAGCCGCCGATCGCCCCGGCGCCGCGGTACGTCGCCGTCCACCGGGACGCCGACGGCGTCCCGGACGGCTACGCGAGCTACTCGTTCGAGGCCGGGGCCCTGACCGTCGACGAGATCATCACCACCGGGGACGCCGTCACCACCGCCCTGGCCCGGTTCCTGCTCGACCACGACCTGGCCGACCGGGTCGCGTTCAAGCACGTCCCGACCGGGCATCCGCTGCGCTGGCAGTTCGAGGACTTCCGCGCCGCCGAGGTGACCGGCGACACCGACTGGCTCTGGGTCCGGCTGCTGGACGTCCCCCGGGCGCTCACCGCACGCGGCTGGTGCTCGGACGGCGAGCTCGTCCTCGACGTCGACGACCCGTTCCTCGGCGAGCGCGGCCGCCACCTGCTGACCGTCCGGGACGGCAAGGCCGACTGCGTCCCGACGGGCCGGGAGCCCGACCTGTCCCTGGACGTGAGCGACCTGGGGTCGATCTACCTCGGCGGCACCGCCCCGAGCACGCTGGTGCGCGCCGGGCACGTCCGGGCCCACCGCCCGGGTGCGGCCCTGCTCGCCGACGCCCTCTTCCGGGCCGAGCGCTCCCCGCACTGCCTGCACTGGTTCTGACCCCGCGTACGGTCGCCCGCCGGTGACGCCCACGCCGGCTCAGACCGCGGCCCGCCCGGCGGCCTGCCAGGCGCCGTAGCCGCCGAGCAGGTCGGACACGTCGGCGAAGCCGTGGTGGCGCAGCAGGCTGGCGGCGACGGAGGAGCGGTGGCCGCCGGCGCAGTGCAGGACGAGGGGCCGGTCGGCCGGGATCTCGGCGAGGCGGCCGGGCAGTTCGTTCAGGGCGATGTGCAGCGAGCCGTCCACCGCTCCCTCGGCGCGCTCGCCGCAGCTGCGGACGTCGACGACGAGCGGCGGGCGCTCGGCGGCGAGGGCGGTGCGCAGCTGGTCGACGGTGAGCCGGCCGGCGGGGGTGAGGTCGTCGGCGAACGCGGCGAGGGTGCTCCCGGGCTCGTCGAGGTGGCCGGCGGTGCGGTCGAAGCCGATGCGCGCGAGGCGGGTCACCACCTCGTCCTCGCGGCCGTCGGGTGCGACGACCAGGATCTCGGCGTCGGGCGAGAGGACGGTGCCGGCCTGTTCGGCGAAGCGGCCGTCGACGGGGACGTTGATCGCGCCGCACAGGTGTCCGGCGGCGAACTCCTGCGGGGTGCGGGCGTCGACGACGACCGCGCCCGCGGCGCGGCGGGTGCCGAACTCGTCGGCGGTGAGCGGCCGGTGGGCCCGGGCGGTGTCGAACAGGGCGCGCTCCCGGCGGTTGAGCACGGCGTCGTGGCCGAAGTAGCCGGGTGCCGCGGACTGGCCGGCGGTGACGATGGCGACGAACCGTTCCTCGCTCATCGGTGCGCAGGCGTAGTTGGTGGCGCGCTGGGCGCCGATGGTGGACTGCCGCTCGGTGGAGAGGTTCTTGCCGCAGGACGACCCGGCGCCGTGGGCGGGGAAGACCCGGACCTCGTCGGGCAGGGCCATCAGCTTGTGCTGGACGCTGTCGTAGAGCATCCGGCCGAGTTCGTCGGCGCCGGTGCCGGCGGAGGCCAGCAGGTCGGGGCGGCCGACGTCGCCGATGAACAGTGCGTCGCCGGTCAGCACGCCGTACGGGACGGTGTCCGCCGCGTGCTCGAAGACCAGCAGGCTGATGGACTCGGGGGTGTGCCCGGGGGTCTCCATGACCTGCAGGGCGACGTCGCCGAGGCTGATCCGCTCGCCGTCGGCGAGCTTGCGGATCGGGTATTCGGTCTCCGCGCGCCGCCCGTAGCCGATCCAGGCGCCGGTGCGGGCGGCCAGTTCCAGGTGTCCGGCCAGGAAGTCGGCGTGGAAGTGGGTGTTCACGACGGCCTCGACGGTGAAGCCGCGGGCCTCGGCGTCCGCGAGGTACTCGTCGACGTCCCGGCGCGGGTCGACCACGACGGCGCGGCCGGTGGTCTCGTCGGCGACCAGGTAGGACGCCTGGGAGAGGCAGTCCAGGTAGTACTGGGCGAAGAACACGTCGATCTCTCCTGACAAAAATACGGGTGGGGGTATCCCTTGCTCCCCAAGATACCCCCATGGGTATTATCGGAGGCAAGGGGCGGCGCTCATCGGCCGCCGTCGTCACGCGGCCCGTCCCCCTTCCCCCGCCAGGCCCGGCGCCGTTCCCGGCACCGGAGCGCCACGGCCCACCCGCCCTGCAGCACGACCACGGAGGCACGCCATGCTCCTGTCCCACCAGCCCCGCGCACCGCAGCCGACGCCCCCCACCGGGGCCGGGCTCCCCGTCGCCACGGCGGACGGCCTGCACGGGCGGGTCGCGTGACCGCGCTCGTGCTCGCCCTGGCCGCCGGTGCCGTCGTCGGCCTGGCGCTGGGCGGCCTCGGCGGAGGCGGCAGCATGCTCGCCGTCCCGGCCCTGATCTACCTGCTCGGCTTCACCCCCGCGCAGGCCGGCACCGCCAGCCTCCTGATCGTCGCCGTCACCTCGCTGACCGGCCTGCTCGCCCACGCCAGGGCCGGGCGGGTCCGCTGGCGCACCGGCCTGCTGTTCGCCGCGGCCGGCCTCCCGGTCGCGGCGGCCGCGGGGGCGCTGTCCTCGCACCTGCCCGCCGCCCTGCTCACCGTCGCGTTCGCGGCACTCGCGGGCACCGCCGCCTGGCGCATGCTCGCCTCCGCCCGCAAACCGAAGGACGCCGCACGGCACCGTCCGGAGGAGATACCGGACGACCGCCCGGCCGAGAGCGGGCCGGCCCGCTCGGCCACCGCAGGAGCCGGCCTCGGCGCCGTCACCGGCCTGCTGGGGGTGGGCGGCGGCTTCCTCGCCGTCCCCGCGCTGGTCTCCGTCCTCGCCTTCACGATGGCCGAGGCCGTCGGCACCAGCCTGCTGGTCATCTCCGCCAACTCGCTGGCCGCACTCGTCCCACGGGTCGGAGCGGCCGGCTCCCTCGACTGGGCCGTCATCGCTCCGTTCACCGCCGCCGCCGTGCTCGGCGCCTGGGACGGCAAGCGTCTGGCCGACCGCTTCAGCGGCCGCGCCCTGCAGACGGCCTTCGCCGTCGCGCTGCTCGCCGTCGCCGCCCTCATGCTCGTCGACGCCCTGCGCTGACGAACCCCCGTGCTCCGCCCGGTGCCCCCGCCCGGGCGGCCCGCCCCGCTGTCCCGGAAGGACTCCCCCGCACCATGACCACCCCCGTGACCGTCGCCCAGCTGCACCCCCGCCTCGCCGAGTTCACCGTCGTCGACGTCCGCTCCCCCGGCGAGTACGCCGCGGGCCACATCCCCGGAGCCCACAACATCCCGCTCGACCGGCTCGACGAGGCCCTGCCCACGCTGCGCGCCGTGGCCGATGGGGGCGGGATCGCCGTGGTGTGCGCCTCCGGCAACCGCTCCCGGACCGCCTGCGAGCGGCTCGCCGCCGAGGGGATCACCGCGCTCACGCTGACCGGCGGCACCTCGGCCTGGGCCGGCGGCGGCCACCCGCTCGACCGGGTCGCCGGCGCACCCGCCGTGTGGGCCATGGACCGGCAGGTCCGCCTGGTCGCCGGCGGCCTCGTCCTCGCCGGTGTGCTGGCGGACCTCGTGCGGCCCGGCGCCCGCTGGATCCCGGCCGCGGTCGGCGCCGGGCTCGCGTTCTCCGCCGTCACCAACACCTGCGCCATGGGCAACCTGCTCGGCAGGCTGCCCCACAACCGCTCCCGCCCGGCCGGCACCGATCTGGCCACGACCCTGGCCGGTCTCCGCGGCTGACCCCGCGGGGACCGGGTCCCGGGGACCGGCGTCCCGTGCCCGTCCGTCCAGGGGATCAGGGTCGAACGGCCCCAGCGCCGGACCGGTTCCCCGGCCGACGCTGGTGGTACGGGCGCAGGCGCAGCGACCCGCACGGCGGGTCACGCACCCCACCCGGCCGCATGCCCGGAGGAGGCGACGGAGCGATGACCGGAGGACCGGCCCACACGCCGATGCACACCAAGACCTGGACCCTCAAGCTCGACCTGTTCGAGGCGGGGGACACGACCACCGCGCACGGCGTGCTCGACACCGGCGACAACGTCCTGCAGAGCCGGAGCAGTGCCCGTCGCAACCCGCAGGACGCCGCCGTGCCCGAGATCGGCGACGAGTACGCGGCCGGGCGCGCCCTGATGGAGCTGGGGCATCAGCTCCTGGTCGCGGGCATGCACGACGCCGCCGCCAACACGCCCGCGGCCGGCAGCTGACCGGCGGAGCGCGGGAAGAGAGGAGCGAACCATGTCCAGGCCGCCGACCGGCAGCGGAACGGCAGGAGCCCCGGCCGGGCAACGGGGTGACATCGCACGGCGTGTGACGCTGTGCAGGGAACGGCTGGGGCTCAGCCGCCAGGAGGTGGCGGAGCGCGCCGGCATGGCCCTGGAGTACCTGGAGTACCTGGAGTCGTCCGCCGCGGTGCCCGACTCGGCACCCCTCACCAGGCTCGCCGGTGTCCTGGGCACCTCCGTCGGCGAGCTGCTCGGCGCCGGCACGGAGGTGCCGCCCGGGCGGACGGCAGCGGCCGCGCAGCCGGTGGTCGAGGAACTCGCACCGGCGGCCTGCTGGGCGAAGCTCACCCCCGGCGGGGTCGGCAGGGTGGTGCTGTCCACCGGGGACGGTCCGGTCGCACTGCCCGTCAACTTCCGGGTGATGGACGGTACGGTCGTCTACCGCACCGCGGAGGGGA
Organism: Kitasatospora sp. NPDC085895; assembly: GCF_040702125.1. Lineage (NCBI taxonomy): Bacteria > Bacillati > Actinomycetota > Actinomycetes > Kitasatosporales > Streptomycetaceae > Kitasatospora > Kitasatospora sp. NPDC085895. The sequence continues at coordinate 69,555 of NZ_JBFBJY010000007.1, forward strand.
GCAGCGTGTGTCCGGAGGCCGGCGCACGGCTCGCGTTCGAGGCGGACCGCATCGACGACGCGCTGGGTTCGGGCTGGAGCGTTCTGGTGAAGGGCACCGCCGTACGGCTGGACGAGCCGGAGGTCGTCGAGCATCTGGAACACCGCGGCCGGCCCGACCCGTGGGTCGGTGGGGGGAGGGACGTCTGGGTCCGGATCCGGACGTCGTCGGTGAGCGGCCGGCGGATCCGTCCCGGCGGATCCGCCGCCTCCCGATGACACGGTGACCGGTGCCGCCCGCCGTTCGCGGGCGGCACCGGTCACCGTGCGGCGGAGGTCACCGTACGGCGGGCCGCCGTCACGGGGACGGCGGCCCGGATCCGTCGGGCACACCCGGTCAGCTGCCGGCGTGGTAGGCCTGCGGGTGTTCGAGGCGGACGTCGGTGTCGTCCTCGACCCAGTCGAGGGACTGATGGACCGCCACCACTCCGTCGACGGCCCGGCACAGCTGCTCGGCGATCGGGATCAGGCTGCGGCGCGGGAGACGGCCGGCGACGGTCACGACGCCGTCGTGGACGGCGACCCGGACGGTCTCCGCGGGGGTCCAGAGGATCTGCCCGAAGACGTCGTGCACGATCTCCTCACGGATCGCCGCGTCGTTCCGCAGGAACACCTGGAGCAGGTCGCGCCGGCTGACGATGCCGACGAGCCGGCCCGCCTCGTCCACCACGGGCAGCCGCTTGACCTTGTGCCTGTCCATCTGCCGGGCGGCCTCCGGCACCGACCAGGTGGGCCGGGCGGTCACCGCCGGCGAGGTCATCAGCCCTCCGGCCGTCTCGGCCTCGGCGCGGGCACGGTCCTTCGGCGGCAGCCAGCGGCCCGGCGTCCGGCCCTCCGGGTCGGGCAGCACCGCCTCCTTGCGGATCAGGTCCGCCTCGGAGACCATGCCGATCGGCCGGTCCTGGTCGTCGAGGACCGGGACGGCCGTGATGTCGTTGCGGTGGAACAGGCCCACGACCGCCTTGAACGGCGTGTCAGGCCTCGCGGTCACCACTTCCTGGGTCATGACGTCGTGAACGCTCCGGTGCTGCATGGTCCTTGCTCCTCCCTCGTCGGGTCTGCCCCTCCACTGTGCGTCGGCGGTCCCGGCCGGTGCAGGGCCGTTCGGTCCTGCACGCCGGGCCGACCTGCCTCGGACGGCCCGTCGCGCGTCAGCCGCGGGACCCCGTACGGTCGGTGACCGAGACGACGCCGTCGATCGACCGGCAGAGCCTGTCGACGACCGCCGCCAGGTAGGGCGGGTCGATCGTGCCGCTGAGCGTGACCCGGCCCTGGTCGACCCGGAGGTCCACGGCAGCCGGGTCGACGCCGTCGATCGCGCCGAGCACCTCGTCGGCGATCTGCTCGGCGATGGCCCGGTCGTCCCGGAGGAAGACCTTCACCAGGTCGGCCCTGCTGACCATGCCGACCAGCCGGCCGTCCGCGTCCACGACGGGCAGCCGCTTCACGCCGTGCCTCTCCATCTGCCGGGCGGCGGCGACCACACTGGCGTCGGCGGTGATGCACACCGGCGGGGCGGACATCAGGCCGGCCGCCGTGGCCCGGTCACCCTCCCGGCGGGGTACGGCACGCATCTCGTCGGGATCGTCCTGGGCGGCCTGGGTGTGCAGCAGGTCCGCCTCGGAGACCACCCCGACCGGACGGTCCGCCCCGTCGACCACCGGTACGGCGCTGATGCGGTGCACCGCGAGCGTGGCTGCGATCTCGCGGAACCCGGTGTCCGGCGGGACGCGGACCACCTCCCGGGTCATGACGTCGGCCACCTGTCGGTGTCTCACGGTCGGTCTCCTCACCTCGTGCGCGGTTCCCTCTCCGTCCCCCCGGCCGGCCGTACGACGGGCCGGTCGGGGTCCGTGGACGGCGGACGTCGGGCTGTCCGTGTTCACGGCCTGCGGTCCTCACGTGCGGAAGAACGCCACCTTGAGCGCGCCCGTGCGGGCCGGGTCGGCGAACACGTCGTAGCCGTCCTGCATCTCGTCGAGCCCGAACCGGTGGGTCACGAGATCACCGGTGGACAGCCGGCCGGCGGCCAGCATGTCGAGCAGCAGAGGGGTGCTGCTGGTGTCCACCAGACCGGTGGTGATGGTGAGGTTCCGGATCCACAGGTCCTCGAGGTGGAGGGTTGCGCTCCTGCCGTGGACGCCGACGTTCGCCACCCGGCCGCCCGGCCGCACCAGGCGGGTGCAGAGTTCGAAGGTCTCGGGGAGTCCGACCGCCTCGATCGCGACATCGGCGCCGCGGCCGTCCCTGCCGAGCCCGTCCGAGGCCGCCCTCGCCATGTCGTCGGGGCTCAGGGCGCTGTCGGCGCCCGCCCGTCCGGCGGCCTTCCGCCGGCTCTCCGCGAGGTCGACCGCGATGATCCGGGCGGGGCTGTAGAGGCGGGCCGTCGCGATCGTCGCGAGCCCGACGGGTCCGGCGCCGACGACCACGACGGTGTCCCCCGGGCCGACCCGGCCGTTGCGGACCCCGACCTCGAACGAGGTGGGCAGGATGTCCGCGAGCATCAGCGCCGCCTCGTCGGTGATTCCGGCCGGCAGCCTGTGCAGCGAGTTGTCGGCGAACGGCGTACGGACGAACTCGGCCTGGGTTCCGTCGACGAGGTGGCCGAGGATCCATCCCCCTCCCCCCGTGCACTGGCCGTACGCGGCCTCCCGGCACGAGGCGCAGCGGCCGCAGGCGGAGATGCAGGAGACCAGGACGCGGTCGCCGGCCGCGACGGTGCGCACGCCCGGTCCGGTCTCGACGACCGTCCCGACGGCCTCGTGCCCGAGGACCCGCCCTTCTGCGACCTCCGGCACGTCGCCGTGGAGGATGTGCAGGTCGGTGCCGCAGATGGTCACCGCGTCCACGCGGACGATCGCGTCCTCGGGATCGGCGGGCGCCGGGTCGGGGATCTCGGCCCACAGACGGCGGCCCGGTCCGCGGTACGTCAGAGCCTTCATGTCCGGTCACTCCCTCGGACGTCCCGGCGTCGTCGCACGCTGCCGGACCTCCTTCCAGCGTGGTGCCGTCCCGACCGGCGTGCCATGGGCCGGACGGCCCGCCGGGCGGGTCGAGCGGCCCCACTGCCACGGCACCCGGGGCCACCGCCTCCTAGGCTGGAAGGCGGCCACCCGACCGGAGGGGAGGACCGCATGGGAACAGCCCGTGAGGACGACGCGTCCCCGCTGCCGCAGCTCCGTCTGGACGACCTGCTCGACGAGCTCCAGACCCGGTTGGACGCCGCCCGCAGCGCCCGCGACCGGGTGCACAGCCTGCTGGAGGCGGTGCTGGACGTCGGACGGGACCTCGAGCTCACCCAGGCCCTGCGTCACGTCGTCGAGGCGGCGGTGACGCTGGTGGACGCCGAGTACGGCGCCCTGGGGGTGATCGGGGAGGACCGGACCCTGTCCCAGTTCATCCCGGTGGGCGTGAGCGACGAGGTGCGGGAGCGGATCGGTCCGCTGCCGTCCGGCCGCGGGCTGCTGGGTGAGCTCATCCGCCACCCGCTGCCGCTGCGGATCGACGAGATCGCGGACCACCCGTCTTCGGTCGGCTTCCCGGCGAACCATCCCCCCATGCACAGCTTCCTGGGCGTGCCGATCCGAGTACGGAACAAGGTGTTCGGCAACCTCTACCTGACGGAGAAGCGCGGCGGCGGCGGGTTCGACGCCGAGGACGAGGCGGTGCTCGCCACGCTGGCGGTGGCCGCGGGCGTGACGATCGACAACGCCCGCCTGTACACGCAGGCGAGGCTGCGGGAACGGTGGCTGACCGCCGGCGCCGAGGTCACCAGCAGCTTGCTGTCCGGCGAGCCGGAGCAGGCGGTGCTCGACCTGCTGGTCACCCGCGCGTCGCAGATCGCGGGTGCGGACCTCGCGGTCGTGGCCTTCTGTCTCCCGCGGACGCAGGAACTCGAGGTGCGGATCGCGGTCGGCCTGTGCGGCTCCGACCACCAGGGTCTGGTCCTGCCCGTCAGCGGCTCGTTCATGGGAGCGGCGGTTCGTTCGGCCGGTCTCGTCGTCAGCACCGACGTCCGCAAGGATCCGCGGATCACCGCCGGACCGCCGCGCTGGGAGGGCCTGGGGCCCGCGCTCGCCGTACCGATCGGCACCGCCGAGGGCGGGATCCGCGGCGTGCTCATGCTCGCCCGCGCCGAGGGAGCACCGCTCTTCGACGCGGACGAGTCCGCCCCGCTGCAGGGATTCGGCGCACAGGCGGCCGTGGCGATGGAGCTCGCGGAGCGGCGCCGCGACTCCGAGCAGGTCGCCCTGCTCAAGGAACGCGACCGGATCGCCCGGGATCTCCACGACCTGGCCATCCAGCGGCTCTTCGCCACCGGGATGACCCTGCAGGGCGCCACCCGGTTCATCGAGCACCCGGAGGCCGCCGAGCGCGTGCTCCGGGCCATCGACGACCTCGACGAGACCGCGAAGACCATCCGGTCGACCATCTTCGGTCTGCGGGCCAAGCAGTCGGGACCGTCCGGCAAGGGGTTGCGGGCGAGGGTCGTGGAGGCCGTGGACCGGGCGGCCGCCGTTCTCGGTTTCACCCCGGCGCTGCGGATGACCGGTCTGATCGACGTCACGGTCCCGCCCGAGGCGGCGGAGGAGGCGCTGGCCGTCCTGCAGGAGGCGCTGTCCAACGCCGCGCGGCACTCCGGGGCCACCTCCGTGGAGGTGGGGCTCGCAGCCGGCGCCGACCTGGTTCTCACGATCACGGACAACGGAATCGGCCTGCCGGAGGGCGGACGGCGCAGCGGCCTGGCCAACCTGGCCGAGCGGGCGGCCGCCATGGGCGGCGGGTTCGACGCCCGGGTCCGCGCCGGGGGCGGCACGGAGCTGGTCTGGCGGGTTCCGCTGCCGGCCGCCTGAGGTCACTCCTGCGGGTCGATGCTCTCGGCCACCGGGAGCCTCGGCGTGGGTGCGCCTTCGGGCCCGTAGCCGAGCCTGAGGAGCATCTGCACGCAGCCGGGCCCGTGGGACGGGTCGCGGGTCGCCCACCGCTCGTGGGGCCGTTCGAGGGCCTGGTGCAGCATGGACGCGCGGACCTGGTGGACGGTGGCGACCAGGAGGACGTGCTGCAGGGCCAGGCCTGCGCGCAGCCAGTCCACCGGGCGGTCCTGGTGGGTGGACAGGACGGCCAGGCACGGATGGGCCTCGAAGACCGCGGGCGGCAGGTGGTCGGCGGGGTCGATGGCGGAGAAGTCCCGCACCGGCAGGTGGCCTGCGGCGTCCTGCGGCCCGAGGGCGCTGCGCGGGATGCCGAGCGGCGGTCCGCCGGGTTCCTGGATCCAGGCGCGGCTCTCGATGCGGCGCCCGATGTCGGTGGTGTTGGTCCGTTCCGCCTCGGCGGTCAGGTGCAGGAGCCGTTCGGTCTCCTCGGGGCCGGGGATGTCGAGCGTCGTCTCCTCCGCCCGTGCGGCCGCGACGAGTTCGGCGAGGACCGCGGGTGGGACGGGCGGGCCGGTGAACGGTGTGCGGATGGTGTGTCGGTGCCAGATCGCGCCGTACAGTTCGGCGGTGCTGGGCAGGGTGACGAGGGCCGGCCGGTCGAGTTCGACGGCTGCCAGCAGGTCGGGTTCGGCCGGGTCGGGCAGCATCCGCACCTCGGGCGCCCGGCCCAGGTGGCGGGCCGCGACGCGCAGGTTGAAGACCGCGGCTCCGACCGAGACGTGGAGGGCCTGGCCCCGCGGGTCGGTCCGGGGCAGCTTCCGCTCGCCGACGGCGCGCACCTCGAGGGTGGAGGTCTCGGGGCGCAGCTTGAAGTGCCACGGCTGGCTGTTGTGGATGGACGGTGCGGCGACCGCGGCGGAGACCAGGGTCTCCAGTGCGGCGGCGTCGAGGGCGACGGTGGACATGACGGCTCCTCCGGGTGTTCGGTCAGCCGGAGGCCGGCCGGTTCGCGTCCTGCGGGGCGTCCAAGCGCTTGCGGATGAGCCGGGTGGTGGGGCTCGTGACGGCGATGCCCCGCCCGTTCGCGCCGCAGTCGATCCGGCGCATCATCGCGGGCTCCTGGGCCAGCAGGGTCGGGGGCGGATGCCCTCACTCCCACGGTCCGCCCGCGGCGCCGGGTGCGCATGGGCCGAGCGGCCCGGTCCGCCGGGCCGGCCGGCTCAGTGCGCACGCGGCGAACGGTGCTCCGTGTCGACCTGTGCGGCCAGGACGGCGGCCTGGAGGCGCCTCTCGACCCCGAGTTTGGCGAGCAGCCGCGACACGTGGTTCTTGACGGTCTTCTCGGCGAGGTACAGCTCCTTGCCGATCTGCCGGTTGGTCTTGCCCTGCCCCACCAGGGCGAGGATCTCGCGTTCACGCGGTGTCAGCTGGTCGAGCAGGGCCCCGGTGTCGGTCTCGTCGTGGTGGCGCAGGCTCTCCATCAGCTTGCGGGTGGTGGCCGGGTCGAGCATCGACTCGCCCGCCGCCACCGTGCGCACCGCACTGACCAGGTCCGCGCTCTTGACCTGCTTGAGGACGTAGCCGGCCGCCCCGGCCATGATCGCGTCCAGCAGCGCGTCGTCGTCGTCGAAGGACGTGAGCATCAGGCAGACCAGGCCGGGCATCCGGTCCCGCAGTTCACGGCAGACGGTGACCCCGTCGCCGTCGGGGAGCCGCACGTCGAGCACGGCCACCCGGGGCTTGAGCGCGGGCACCCGTGCCAGTGCCTGGGCACAGGTGCCCGCCTCGCCGACGACCTCGATGTCGGGTTCGGCGTCCAGCAGGTCCTTCACGCCGCGGCGCACGATCTCGTGGTCGTCCAGCAGGAACACCCGTACGGGCTGTTCGGTGTCGCCCTCCCGGATCGGGTCCATGGCGGCCTCCCTGCACCTGTGTCGTCCCTTCCCCCGATTCTGCGCGTCCGCTCCCCGTACCGCTCAGGCCGGGACGCCCAGCCGGACTTCGGCGTCGACCACACCGGGCACGCCCTTCACCAGGTGTTCCAGCAGCGCGGCCGTCGCCGTGTCGGGGAGCGTGCCGGACAGTGTGATCCGCCCGTCGTCGGCGTGCACCCGCAGACCGGAGGCGTCCGCCGGGCGAAGGGCCGCGATCAGCTCGAAGCGGACCTGTCCGGCCAGTTCCGCGTCCTCGCGCAGGTGCACCTTGAGCAGGTCGCCCCGGCTGACGATGCCCACCAGGCAGTCCTCCGCGTCGACGACCGGCAGGCGCTTGAGGTGCATCCGCGCCATGGACCGGCCGGCCTCGGCGATGGGGCTGTCCGGGTGGACGGTCACGGCCGGCGCGGTCATCATGCCGCCGGCGGTCATGCCGCGGTGGGTCTCGGGTTCGCGGTCCTGGGCGGTCAGCAGGTCGGCCTCGGAGACGACGCCGATCACCCGCCCGTCGCCGGTCAGCACGGGTACGGCGCTGATCTGCCACTGCTGCAGGGTGTCGGCGATCTCCCGGAAGTCCGCGTCCCGTCCCACGGCGATGACCGCGTGGGTCATCACGTCGCCGACGGTGTTCCAGGTGTCGTTCATGGCGTGGTCCTTCTGGTGGGCGGCGCGGCCTCGTCGTGCAGGGTGCTGCGGGAGACCGGGCCGAGCAGGTCGGCGAAGTGCTGCAGGACGTCGAGGAAGAGGTCGTCGACGGTGATGACGCCGACCGGCACGCCGTCGCGCAGGACGGGCAGGCGGCGTACCCCGGTGCGGCGGAACGTCCGGTAGGCGGTGGCGAGTTCGTCGTCGGCGTCGACGGTGAGCGGCGGGGCCGACATCAGTCTGGCAACCGAGGTGTTGGCGTCCGTGTCCCCGGCCAGCACACGGACGACGAGGTCGCGGTCGGTGAGGACGCCCAGCAGGGCACGGCTGTCCGTCACCAGGACGCAGCCGATCGCCCGGTCCGCCATCAGCCGTGCCGCCTCGGCGGCGGTGCTGTCGGCCGGGACGGTCACCGGGGGCGAGATCATGAGGTCCGCGACGCGCACGGCTCGGCCTCCTCCACCGCGACGGTGACCTCGGGCGGGTGGGTCAGCGTGTTGTGGACGGTGCAGTGCGACGCCACGGCGAGCAGCCCGGCGGTCCGCTCCCCGGGCAGCCGAGGGGCGACGATCCGGACCTCCACCGAGGCGATCCTCGCCGGCCGGTCGGTCGCCATCCGGTGGTCCACGGTCACCCGCAGCCCTTCGCGGTCGATGCCGTGCCGGGCCAGGTAGCGGCCCGCGTAGTGGGCGACGCAGCCGGCGAGGGAGGCGGTGAACAGTTCGAGCGGTGTCGGCGCCGTGTCGGCACCGCCGGCGGCGACCGGCTGGTCGACGGTGAGCACGTGACCGCGGACGGAAACGGCGCACTGGTCGTCGCGCAGGTGGACCGCCTCGGTGCGCCCCGCTCCGCACGGGTCCCCGTCGGCCGCTTCGCGGACCAGCCCCGCGGCCACCTGCCCGGCCTCGGCACAGGTCAGCACGGCCCGCCCGGAACCCCCGAGGTCGAGCACCACCGCGCGGCCGGTGGCGGCGGTGTCGGCGCGGGTGACGAGGATCGACCGTCCGGCCGCGGTGGTCGTCGGGTGGGTCGGGGGCGCCATGGCGGTCCTCCGTGCTCCGGGCCGCCCGCGGGGACGCGGGCTTCTGCTCCCAGGACAGCGCATCCCGCGGGTGGCGGCCAGGGCCGGCCGGTTGTGCCCCGGCGGGCCCGTGGGTACCCCGTGGACGGGGCCGTTCGGCCCTCCCGTGCCGACCGGGGCCGACCGTAGCTTGGCAGCGAGGCACTGGCCGCTCAGGGGTGGAGGAAGCCATGCGATCCGCTGCTGCACACCGTCCGATCGTGCTGGGCGTCGACGGCCCGCCTCCGAGCCCGACCGCCGTGGCCTGGGCCGCGGACGAGGCCGACCGGTGGGGCCGGCCGCTGCGGATGGTCCACGCCGTCTCTCCGGCGCCGTACGGCTTCACCGGCGCCGAATGGGTCGGCAGCCTGAAGGAGCAGCACCGCGAGGGCGGCGTCGTCCTCGACAAGGCAGCCGTTCTGGCCCGTGAACGCCACCCGGCCCTGGAGATCACGACCGCCACCGTCGAGGGTGTCACGGACCAGGTCCTGTGCGAGGAGTCCCGGCGCGCCGACCTGGTGGTCGTCGGGTCGCGGCGGCTCAGCCGTGCCGAGGAGTGGCTGAGCGCCTCCTCGGTCACCGTCCCGCTGAGCGCCCAGGCGCACTGCCCGGTCGTCGTGGTCGGCGCACCGGAGCACTCGACCCAGCAGCCGCCGTACGTGGTGGTGGGGGTGGACGGCAGCCGTTCGTCGGCCGCCGCCGTGGACTTCGCCTTCGGCCTGGCGGCACGGCGCGGCGCGGAGCCGCGGGCCGTCTGGGCGTGGCACCGTCCGCCGTTCCTGCCGGTCGACGAGCGCACCGCCGTGCTGACCCTCCGGCGGCAGCTGTCCGAGACCGCGACCGGGCGGGGCGAGTCGTACCCTGACGTCCGGCTGACCCACGAGGTGCTGGTGGGGCACCCGGTCGAGCAGTTGGCCGCGGCGTCGGCGCACGCCCTGGCCGTGGTGGTCGGCCGGCGCGGCCACGGCGGGTTCACCGGCATGCGTCTGGGCTCCGTCCCTCACGGGCTGCTGCACCACGCGCACTGCCCGGTCGTCACCGTCCCGCCGCCCGCCGACCACCGCCGCTGACGTGTCCGGCGAACGGGCCGGCACCCTCCGGTCACCCCCGGTGGGGACCGGGCCGGAAGGCCCGGACCCGCGTGAGCCGGTCACGCTGCTCTTCCGTGACCTGCGGACTTCTCCGGACGGCCGGCGAGGAGTCCGGCCACCACCCGCTGCCGGTGCTGCTCGCCCGGCACGGCTGGAGCGCCCACCGGCTGATCCACGCCCTGGGTGTCGGGGAGCACGCGGCGGCCGACATCGTGGCGCACGCGCAGCGCATCGCCGCGGGACACGGGCGCCCTCCCGAGGACGGCACTCATCACCCCGGGTGACCGGCGACTCCGGGCCGTCCGGCCCACCGGTCCGGGGCCCCGGGGCCCTGGGAGCCGGAAGGCGGCCGGACGGAAGGTGGAGGCACCGGCACCCGCCGAGGAGGTGGCAGCAATGCCCCGGACCATGATCGTCAAACGCCCCGGCGCCCAGCCCCGTCCACTCCCGCCGCTCGACCTGCGCACGCCGTCGGGCCGTCGGCTGCCCTACTGAACCGTCCGGGAGGAGCCATGCGCCGAGTGATCCGGTTCGCCGACCTCGAACGGGGCGATGTCGGCCTGGTGGGAGGCAAGAACGCCTCCCTGGGAGAGCTGGTCGGGCACCTCGGGCCGGCCGGTGTCCGCGTGCCCGACGGCTTCGCCACGACGGCCGACGCCTTCCGCGAGTTCCTGGCCCGGGGCGGTCTGCGGGACGAGGTCGCCGCACAGTTCGACCGGCTGCGTGGGGGCGGCCCGCTCGCCGACGTCGGCGCCGCCGTCCGGGCCGCCGTCCTGGCGACACCTCTGCCCGAGGCGCTGGCCGAGGAGATCACGGACGGGTACGCACGGCTGGGCCGGGAGGCGGGCCGGACGGACCCCGACGTGGCCGTGCGCAGCAGCGCCACTGCCGAGGACCTGCCGGAGGCGAGCTTCGCCGGGCAGCAGGAGACCTACCTCAACGTCCGCGGGCCCGAGGCCCTGGTGGACGCCTGCCGGCGGTGCTTCGCGTCGCTGTTCACCGACCGGGCGATCGACTACCGCGAGCGGCTGGGGTTCGACCACCTCGCGGTGGCGCTGTCGGTCGGCGTGCAGCTGATGGTCCGCTCGGACCTCGGAGGATCGGGCGTGATGTTCACCCTGGACCCGGAGAGCGGGTTCCCGGAGGCCGTCGTGGTGAGTGCGGCCTGGGGGCTCGGCGAGACGGTGGTCAGCGGCCAGGTCGACCCCGACGAGTACCTGGTGTTCAAGCCCCTGCTGAAGGACCCGGGGCTCGATCCGGTGCTGCAGACGGTCTGCGGCCCCAAGCGGCACAAGTCGGTGTACGGCGACGAGGGCCTCACCCGGATCGTCGAGACCTCGGCGGAGGAGCGCGGCGCCCTGGTGCTGGACCACGGCGAGGTCCGGCGGCTGGCCGAGTGGGCGGTCGCCGTCGAGGAGCACTACGGCTGCCCGATGGACCTGGAATGGGCGAAGGACGGCCGCACCGGACAGCTGTTCGTCGTCCAGGCCCGGCCTGAGACCGTGCAGTCGCGGCGCCGCGGGACCGTTCTGCGGCGCTACCGGCTGACCGGCACCGGCGAGCGGCTGGTGGACGGCATCGCCGTGGGCGAGGCGATCGGCGTCGGCCCGGTCAGCAGGCTGAGCAGCCCCGTCGAGATCGGCCGCTTCCCCGCCGGCGCGGTCCTGGTCACCACGATCACCGACCCCGACTGGGAACCGCTGATGAAGAGGGCCTCGGCGATCGTCACCGACCACGGGGGACGCACCTCGCACGCGGCGATCGTCAGCCGCGAACTCGGCGTACCGGCCGTGGTCGGCACCGGCCGGGCGACCGAGGTCCTCGACGACGGACAGGAGGTCACCGTCTCCTGCGCGGAGGGCGCCGAGGGCCACGTCTACCGCGGCCGCGTCGACTTCGAGGAGTCGGAGACCGACCTCGGCTCGCTGCCGGCCACCCGGACCAAGGTGATGCTGAACCTGGCGGACCCGGCGGCGGCGTTCCGCTGGTGGCTCCTGCCCGCGGACGGCGTGGGGCTCGCGCGGACGGAGTTCGTCGTGGCCCACCAGGTCCGGGTGCATCCCCTGGCCCTGCTCCACCCCGACCGGCTCTCCCCCGAGGACCGGCGGCTGGTGGACGCGCTGAGCGACGGCCACCCCGACCGCACCGAGTACTTCGTCGACCGGCTGGCCCAGGGCGTCGCACGGATCGCCGCCTCCCGCTGGCCCGACCCGGTGGTGGTGCGCACCAGCGACTTCAAGACCAACGAGTACGCCCGGCTGGTCGGTGGTGCCCCGTTCGAGCCCGTCGAGGCGAACCCGATGATCGGGTGGCGCGGCGCGAGCCGGTACTACGACGACCGCTACCGGGAGGGCTTCGCCCTCGAATGCCGGGCGCTGCGCCGGGTCCGTGACGAGATGGGGCTGACCAACCTGGTGGTCATGATCCCCTTCTGCCGTACCCCGGAGGAGGCCGACCGGGTGCTCGCGGTCATGGCGGACAACGGCCTGGAGCGGGGCCGCAACGGGCTCCGGGTCTTCGTGATGGCCGAGATCCCGGCGAACGTCCTGCTCGCGGAGGAGTTCGCGCAGCGGTTCGACGGCTTCTCCGTCGGCAGCAACGACCTGACGCAGCTCACCCTCGGCGTCGACCGCGACTCCGACCTGCTCGCCCACCTCTTCGACGAGAGCAACCCGGCGGTCACCCGCAGCATCGAGACGCTGATCGCCACCGCCCACGCGGCCGGCCGCCACGTCGGCCTGTGCGGCCAACGCCCCAGCAACGACCCCGCGTTCACCCGCTTCCTGGTCGACGCCGGGATCGATTCGATCTCGGTCACCCCGGACAGCTTCGCCGCCGTCAAACAGCAGGTCGCGGCGGCGGAGCACGCCCGGCACCGCACGGAGCGAGGACCGCTGTGAACACCACCGCACCCCCGTCCCCGGCCCCGCGCCCGGGCCTGCTCACCTTCCTCGGCGGCGTCGGCACCGTCACCGGCAGCACGTTCCTGGTCGAGACCGACCACGCGCGGCTCATGGTCGACTGCGGGCTCTTCCAGGGCCTCGCCGAACTCCGCCGCAACCGCCCCGTCCGCTGCCGCTCGACCCGGCCGACGTCGACGCCGTCGTCCTGACCCACGCCCACCTGGACCACTGCGGCCACCTGCCCGGACTGGTCCGCGACGGGTTCCGCGGCCCCGTCCTGACCACCCCGGACACCGCCCGGCTCGCCGAACCGGTCCTCCGCGACAGCGCGCACCTGCTCCGTGAGGAAGCCGACCACGCGAACGGGCACGGCTGGTCCGAGCACCGCCCCGCCGAGCCGCTGTACGACGGCAAGGACGTCGAGAACACCCTGCGGATGTTCGACCCCGTCCCGCTCGACACGGACGTCGAGATCGAGGCGGGGACGGTCCTGCGCCTCGAACGGGCCGGGCACATCCTCGGTTCCGCCCGGGCGCACCTCACCCTGGAGGACGGGCACACCCTTGCCGTCAGCGGCGACCTGGGCCGCCCGTCTCTCCAGCCTCTCCTGTCCGGGCCTGCCCTCGCAGTCTCCGCAGGTAGGGGTCGAAGGAGGGCCTGGGCTCGACCCGGACCCGGGCGTCGACGCAGACGACCCCGTCGGGCCGGGCGATCAGCGGGTTGAGGTCCACCTCGACGACCTGCGGCAGGTCGCAGGCCAGCGCGGAGACCGCGGTGAGCACCCCGCGCAGGCCCGCCGGGTCCGCGCCGGGCGCTCCGGGCCGGCCGAGCAGCAGGGGCGCCGCCCTGAGGTCCGCGGGCATGGTCTGCAGATCGCGTTCGGTCAGCGGGGCGAAGCGGGTGGTGCGGTCGCCGAGGACGTCGGTCGCGGTGCCGCCGAGGCCGAGCAGGACCAGCGGCCCGAACACCTCGTCCTGCACCGCGCCGACCAGCAGTTCGAGGCCGGGTGCGGCCATGGGCTGGAACACCACGCCGGCCGTCCGGTCGCCGAAGCGGTCGTGGAACTCCCGGTAGCACTCCCGTGCCCGGGTCTCGCCGACGATGCCGAGGCTGACGGCGCCCTCGGCGCTCTTGTGCACCTGGTCCGGCCAGTACGCCTTGGCCGCGAGGCGGCCCTCGTGGCCGAGCGGGCCCAACTGCCGGGCGGCATCGGCGGCCTCGTCCTCGGTCCGTGCCAGGACGGCGGTGGCGAGCGGCAGCCGGTAGCGGCCGAGCAGGTCGGTGGTGGTCTCCGGGTCGAGCCATCCGCCGTCGGGCCGGGCGGCCAGGTACGCGTCGACCAGACCCCGGGCGCCGGCGGTGTCGGCGGCCGGCGGGGCGGCCGGGGCGGAGGGCGGTTCGGCCAGCCATCGCGCCCGGTCCCGGGCGTGGGCGAGGGCCCGCGCGGCGGCGGCCGGGTCCGTGTAGGAGGGCAGAAGTCCGCCGTCCGCGCAGGTCCGGTACCGGACGGGCACCTCCTGGTCCAGCAGGACGGCCGCGACCGGCAGCTGCCGGCGGCCCGGGCCGTCCAGCAGGGCGTGCAGCGGTCGGTCGGCGTCGTGCTGGACGAGCGCGGTCGGCACGAGGCAGACCAGCAGGGCGTCGACGGTGTCGGCCCGCGCGAGCGCGTCGAGGCAGGCCCTGAGTTCGGCCGGGTCGACGTCCGCGGTGGTGTCGACCGGGTTCGCCGTCCCCGCCCCGGCGGGCAGCAGGCCGCGCAGCTCGGCGACGGTGTCCGCGGGCAGCGGCGGCAGTTCGAGCCCGGCCTCGGCGCAGGCGTCCGCGGCGAGGATGCCGATCCCGCCGGCGTTCGAGACCACCGCCACGCGTCCGCGGCCGTCGGGCAGCGGCTGGGCGTGCAGCAGGGCGGCGGCCCCGACGAGTTCGGCGATGCTGTGCGCGGCGGTGATCCCGGCCAGGCGGAAGAGCGTCTCCCGGGTGACGGTCGGCGTCGCGGCGGCGGCCGTGTGCGAGGCGGCGCCGCGCCGGCCCGCGTCGGAGCGCCCGGCGTCGACGGTGAGCACGGGGAGGGTCCGGGTGACCCGCCGGGCCGTCCTGGCGAAGGCGCGCGGGCTGCCGAAGGACTCCAGGTGCAGCAGGGCCAGGTCCGTCCGGCCGTCGCTCTCCCACCACTGCAGCATGTCGTTGCCGCTGACGTCGCACTTGTCGCCGAGCGAGACGAAGGTGGAGACGCCGATGCCCAGCCAGGCGAGGCGTTCCAGCAGGGCGATGCCCACGCCTCCGGACTGCACGGCGACCCCGGCGGTGCCGGGCAGCGGGAACGCCCCGCCGAACTCGGCGTCCAGCCGGACCCCCGGGTCGGTCTGGACGATGCCCAGGCTGTTCGGCCCCACCAGGCGCATGCTGTGCCGCCGGCAGCTGTCCACCAGCTGCCGTGTCTGCGCCGCGTCCACGCCGGAGGCGAGCACCACGAGGGCCTTCGCACCGGCGCGGCCGCACTCCTCGGCCGCGCCCGGCACGGCCGCCGCCGGCACGGCCAGCACGGCGAGCTCCGGTGCCCCGGGCAGGACGGCGATCCCCGGGTACGCGGGCTCGCCCGCGATCACCCCGGTGTGCGGGTTCACGGCCCACACCGGCCCGGTGAAGCCGCCGCGGCGGAGCTTCAGCAGCACCGTGCGGCCCACCGACCCGGCGCGGCGGGACGCGCCGACGACCGCGACCGACCGCGGGCGGAGCAGGGCGGCGAGGCTGGCCAGGTCGGCCGTCCGGCCGCGTTCCTCGACGGCGCGCAGGTACCCCTCGTCGTCCTCGTCGAGCGGGACGCGCACCCGGATCTCGCCGTGGTCGAGGTGCCGGTGGACGGGCAGCCCGAGGTCGGAGAAGACCTTGTGCACGGCCCGGTTGCCGGCCAGCGTGTCGGCGACGAACTCGTGGATGCCGCGTTTGCGGGCGGCGTGAACGAGGTGCTCGACGAGCAGGGTGCCGACGCCGCGGTGGTGCCAGGCGTCGGCGACCGCCATCGCCAGCTCGGCGCTCCCACCCGGTCCGGTGGCTTCGCAGTCCGCCTCTCCCACCAGTTCGCCGTCCGCCCAGGCACCGAGGGCGAGGACGTCGGCCCGACCGGGTCCGCACAGCCGGTCGGCGACCATCGCCGCGGACCGGCGGCTCGTGCCGAGGAACCTCATCCGGCGGCTCTCGTCGGACATCCCGTGCTCGTGCAGGTCCAGGACGGCGGCCCGGTCCCCGGCCCCGACGGGCCGGACGAGGACGGTCGTCCCGTCGGCGAGCAGTGCCTCCGCCGCGGACACCGGCGGCTCGGTGACGGACATGACGACTCCCTCCGTCCGGCCCTGCACCGCTCGTGCGGCCCCGGGCGCTGCTCCCTCCACCGTCCTCCCGTGCGGGAGGTACGGCCAGGGCCGATGGGCCCGCAGCCGAGTCTTCACATGGCGCTCGGGTGGACGAATCAGGGGCGCGGGGAACTGCGCAGTCCGGGATCGGTGCTCCTGAGGAATCGGGCTCACCCCTGGTCCGAGACGTGGCCCCATCCGAATCGCACGGTTCCCCGCGCCCCTGGATCGACCACCGGGCGCCCTTCCTACCGCTCGCCGCCGGTGCCGGGCCGGTCCGTGCGGCCGGACCAGAGCGGTTCGACCGCCGTCCAGTCGTCCTCCCACGCGTCGGCGGCCCGGTGGTCGAGCACACCGCGGCGCAGCACGAAGACGGCGGTGGACACCGTGCCCGCGGCGGCCAGTGCCATCAGGCCGTAGCTGGCCGCCGACACCGCCAACTGGCTGTCGGGCGGGACCGGTTCGGCGGCGGCGCCGGCGTCGTCCACCCAGATCGGCACCTGCGTGCCCTGCGGCGTGCCGCTCGGGACCGTGACGGTTCCCGTCCTGGTCGCTCCGGCGAGGGTCCAGGTGGCCCGCGCGGTGGCGGCGTCGAGCGGCCGGTCCCCGGTGTCGACGGCCGCCGCGAGGGTCGTGGCGGTCACCTGGTGGCGGTGCGGGGCCGTCCGTCGGGCGTCGGCCCGCATGTCGTGCAGCAGGACCTGGGCGGTCACCAGGGCGGCGGCGACCGAGAGGACGGCGAGCAGCACGGCGCCGACGAGCAGCCGGCTGCGGGCGCGGTCCGCCGTGCGGCAGAGCGGGTTGCGGTCGAGGCCGGCGGCCCGGCGCAGGTGGCGGAGGACCGGGCGGCCCGCCTCGGACGGGCGGGGCGACATGGATGCGGCGGACATGGCACGCCTCCTCGGGTCTGCTGCCGGGGCAGTGTCGTGACGGACCGTCAGCCCTCGGCCGGGCCGGCTTCGTCCGCGCGGAGTTCGGCGCCGATCTCCTGTGCCCAGCGCCGGATGTGCTCGGGGCTCCGGAAGTCGCCGCCCTTGCCGTGCCGGACCATGCTGCGGGCGACGAAGCCGGGCGTGTCGGCGGTCAGGCTGCCGCCGAAGGTGACGTGCCCCCGCGCGTGGAGGTGCTCCAACTCCTCGGCCACCTGGGCCACCGGCGGGATCTCGTGCTGTTCGGCAGAGCTGTCGACCGGCCCGCTGCTGAACAGCCAGACCGGCCGCCGTGCCAGTTCGTCGGCGTGGCGGTGGGCGCAGCGGAGCGCATCGCGCTGCCAGTGGTTCATGTAGAGCGCGCTGCCGAGGACGACGGCGTCGAAGTCCGCCACGGTGGTGACCTCGGCTGCGGGGACGACCTCGGTCGCGAAGCCCTCCTCGTCCAGGACCCGCCCGATCTCCTCGGCGATGCCGGCCGTGGCGCCGTGCTTGCTGCCGTACGCCACGAGGACCCGCTGCTTCGTCATGGTGTGCCTCCCGCGGAATCGGTCCCCTGAGGGGCCGGCCGGGCTTGTGCTTCCAGTTTCGTCCCGGTCCGGTCCGCGGCGACAGGGCCGCGTGTCCCGTTCCCGGGGCCGAACGGTCCCTGCCTGCAGGGGAGGCCGGGGTGTGCGATGGAGGGACCGGGACCCACGGGAGCAGGAGGGTGTCGTGCAGGTCTCGTCGGTTGCGCGAGTGCGCACGGTTCGACCCGGCGGAATGCCGATGCGCTCGCCGAGCGGCCGGTACGGCGAGCACACGGACCGGGACGGGGTGGACGCGTGGGCGGCGGCCGTCGCGGCGGAGCTCCGGGGGGGGCGGCGGGCGGCTGAGGGCGGTCAGTCCGGGAGGCGGACGGCCAGGGCGGGCCTGATCCGTGCGGCGCGCCGGGCCGGGCCAGCTGCGGCGAGCAGGGAGGCGGCGAGGGTGAGGGCGGCGAGGACCGCGATCTGTGCCCATTCGACGGGGAAGCCGCCGTCGAGACCGGTGAAGGCGGAGCTCTTCTGGTACATCAGCCAGGTGGTGAGGACGCCGAGGGCCGCGCCGAGCAGGGTGCCTTCGAGGGCGACGAGTCCGCTCTCCCACAGGAAGGACCGTTCGACGGTGCGGGCCTGGCAGCCGAGGGCGCGCAGCACGCCGATGGTGCGGCGGCGTTCGCGGACGGCGCGGACCATGACGACGCCGAGCCCGGTGATGCCGATCAGCAGGCCGAGGGCGAGGAAGCCCTGCATGAGCCGGAAGAAGGCGGTGTTGGCGGCGAACAGCCGGTGCACGTCGGCGGCGATCGGGGTGGCGACCAGGCTCGCGGAGAGGTGGCTGCCCTGCAGCCGGCCGGCCAGGTCCTCCGGCGATGTGCCGGGGGTGGTGCGGATCAGGGCGGCGGCGGTCTGCGCCTGCGGCCCGAACTGCGTACGGACGGCCTGCTCGCCCGTCACCAGCGGGTAGACGGTGGCGCTGCTGCCCGTGCCGGGGTAGAAGGCGAGGCCACTGGTCAGCACCCCGGCGATGGTCTTCGGCTCGGCGCGGCCGGTCACCGGGTCGGTCAGGGTGAGGGTGTCGCCGGGGGCGTAGAACTTGCCGCTGGGGCCGCCGGTGTGGCCGAAGAAGTTGTCCAGGACGACGTAGTCGGGGTGGGTGGCGAGGGCGTCCCAGACGGCCTTGTCGTCGGGCAGGCCGGGCAGGCGGTCGCGGAAGGCGATGCCGCTGGTCGCACCGTCGGGCACGCCGACGACGGAGGTCTCCAACGGCGCGGGGGTGCGGTGGCCGGGGTCGGTGGCCTGTCCGCGGGCCTCCAGCAACGGGGCGACGGCCTCGATCTGCCGGGCGAGCGGGCCGGTGCGCAGGTCCGTCAGGGGGTTCGCGGCCCGGGGGTTGTAGTCGACGCGGAGGGTGTAGCCGGCGGTGGCGTCGGCGGCGGCCTGGTCGATGCTGGCGTTCATGATGCCGCTGATCTCGGTGAGCAGTACCAGGACGAGCACGATCAGGGTGTACATCACCATGGTCGAGCCGGTGCGGAACCGTTTGGCCAGCGGGTACGCGGCGGCGAGCCGGGTGGCGAGCCCCTGCTGGGTGGGGCGGTCCGTCAGGCGCCGCAGCGGCCGCAGCACGGTGTGCTGGTTCTCGCTGACCAGGACGACGGCGGAGAAGGCGGCCAGGGTGCCGAGGATGACGTAGACGGCCATCGACGGCGTGTCGAAGACGCGGGGGCGGATCACGCTCGCCGCCAGCGTCCACAGCAGGACCAGCGCGGCCGCGATGCTGGTGGCCGCCCGGCGCGGCATCACCCTGGACGCGGCGGGCACCGCGAACGCCACGGCCAACGCGGGCAGCAGGTAGGTCTGTTCGGCCTGGCTCCGGGCGAGGGCCGGGACGGCGGCCAGTGCGCAGAGCAGGCTCAGGGCCGTGGAGACGGCGACCCGGCGGCGGCGCGGCCGGCGGCCGGACTCGACCGGCAGGTCGCGTACGGCGGCGATGACGTTGAAGCGGCTGATCCGCGCGCTGGTGGCGGCGATCGCGGCCAGGGCGATCACCAGGCCGAGCGCGGCGCCGTTGACGAGGCTGGTGGGGGTGACGGCGAAGGCGATGTCGAGGCCGCTGCCGTCGACCGACCAGCTGCGGAAGATCTGGGCGGCGGCCACGGCGACGCCCCAGCCGACCGCGATGCCGACGGCCACGCCGGGCAGTGCGGCGGCCAGTGCGTAGAGGGCCCCTTCGATGCTGAACGAGCCGACCAGGTGGGCCCGTTTGAGCCCGACCGCGCGGAGCATGCCCAGCTGGGTCTTCCGCTCCTCGGCGAGCATCACGAAGATGTTCACCAGCAGCAGGGCGCCCGCGATGATGCTGAAGCTGCCGATCATCAGGAAGAGCGCGCCCAGGGCGTCGCCCGTCGCGGCGGCCTGGTCGAGGACGGTGTGCTTGGGGGTGTCGACGGCGGCCCGGCCGGCGTCCGGACCGAGCGCACTGCGGATCTCGGCGGTGACGGGGCCGGTGAGCCTCTCGCCCGTCTCGACGCCGCCGCGGTTGGACACCAGGGTCACCGCGTGCGTGGCGCCCGCTCCGGCGGCGTCCAGCGTGCCGGGCGGCAGGAAGGCGTTGCGGTTGACCCGTCCGCCGAGTCCCGTCCCCGCGAGGCCCTGCTGCGGGACGACCCGGGCCACCGTGAACTCGGCGGCGTGTCCGTTCAGGTACAGCGTGACGGGACGGCCTGCGCCGGTCTTCAGCGACCGGGCGAGGGTTTCGTTGAGCACGACCTGGCCCGGAGGCGGTGTCGGTCCGGCGAGCCCGGAGGGGCCGCCGTCGGCGCCGAAGCGGGCGGCCGCGTCGAAGTCGATCTGCCAGGCCAGCACCCGGGGTTCGGCCACGGGCTGTGCGGTGTGGGTGTTGACCGCCGCGGCCTGCGCGACCTCGGCGGTGAGCAGGCCGTCGACGTCGGGATCGGCCGCCAGCGGCCGGAGCCGGTCGGCGATCGCGCGTCCCGCGGCCGGGTCGGTGCTGACGATCCGTTCGTCGACCGGTCCGAGGGTGCGGTAGGCCTCCTGGCGGACGGAGAAGTTCAGGGTGTCGCCGACGACGAGTGCGCCGACGATGATCGCGGTGCCGAGGACGGATCCGGTGACGACCAGGGCCGCCTCCGTCCGGCGCCGGGCGACCTGGCGCAGTGCCAGGCGGCGCACCACGGGCTTGCGGACGGCGACGAGCAGCAGCGTCAGCAGGGCGGCCCCGAGGACGCCGAGGAGCGGGAGGAGGAGGTTCGGGTACATGGTCAGCCCGTCGACTGCAGCTCGGGTTGGCGGGTGTCGGAGACGAGCCGCCCGTCGCGCATCCGGATGACGCGGGGCAGCCGGGCGCCGATGGCCTCGTCGTGGGTGACCAGCACGATGGTCTGGCCCTCGTCACGGTTGAGGGTGTGCAGCAGGTCCATCACCTGGGCGGCCATGGTGCTGTCCAGGTTGCCGGTGGGTTCGTCCGCCCAGACCACGGCGGGCCGGGCGACCAGGGCGCGGGCGATGGTCACGCGCTGCTGCTCGCCTCCGGAGAGTTCGCCGGGCCGGTGCGCGGTGCGGTGGCCGAGGCCGACGCGGTCCAGCATGGCTTCGGCCCGGGCACGGGCCTCGCGCGGCGCGGTGCCGGTGAGCAGCAGCGGGAGTTCGACGTTCTCGGCGGCGGAGAAGACCGGGATCAGGTTGAAGGCCTGGAAGACGAAGCCCATCGCGCGGGCGCGGTGCTCGGTGCGTTCGGCGTCCGACATGGCGAACAGGTCGCGGCCCTCGACCTCGACCCGTCCCGCGTCGATGTCGTCCAGCCCGGACAGGCAGTTGAGCAGGGTGGTCTTGCCCGATCCCGACGGGCCCATCACGCCGACGAGTTCACCGGGCAGGACGGTGAGGTCGAGGTCACGCAGCGCGGTCACCTCGACGGTGCCGGTCCGGTAGACCTTGCGGACGCCGGTGGCGGCCAGCAGCGGCCGCGGTGCGTCGCTCGTCGGGGTGGACATGGCCGTCTCCTCGGTGCGGGCGGTCCCCGACTCCCAGCCTCGTCCGGCGGGCAGCCGGCCCCAAGTACCGACCGGCCCGATGCCCGCGGCGGACGGGCCCGCCGGTCGGCGGGGCCGGTCGGCCCGGGCAGGGTGCCCGCCCGACCCTGGCGTCGCCGGCGGATCCCTGCTGGTCTGGAGCCGGGGCCCGGCGCACCCGGGAACGCTTCGAGGACGGAGGCCCGCCATGAAGGCCGACATCGGCGACCGGGTCATCGTGAACGCCACCCGGCCCGGCGCCGCGCGCCGCGACGGCGAGGTCGTGGCACTGCACCACCCGGACGGCAGCCCGCCGTGGGACGTCCGCTGGTCGGAGTCCGGCCGGGTGTCGATGTTCTTCCCCGGTCCGGACACCCAGCTGCACCACTTCGAGCACCCGGGGCGGGACCTGCGGCCGGCCGGTGTGCTCCACACCTTCGCCGACTGAGGCCTCGGCCGCGTCGGGTGCGCGGCCGGCGGCCGCTTCCGGGGAGCGCGGCCATGCGCGGCCCCGACTCCAGGGCCACCTGCGCCGCGCCCCGCGGACGCGGCCCGGACCGCCGGGGGTCCGGGCCACGGGAGACGGGCGTACGGGTGTGCTCACCCGTGCGGCACGACGGCGACCGGGCCGTGGGCGTGGTGCAGCACCGTGTGCGCGGTACCGCCGAGCCGCGGGGCCGCGGGGAGCAGCCGGGGTGTCCGGCGGCCCAGCACCACCAGGGCGGCCGAGCGTGACGCCTCGACCAGGGCACGCCCGGCCGGCCACCCGGTCACCTCGGCCTCGGCCCTGACCTGGGGGTACTTCTCCCGCCAGCGCGCGAGCGCGTCCTGGAGCCGCACCGTCTCGGACGCGGCCATCGACTCCCTGATCTCCGGCCGGGCCCTCGGGGTGTCCGTCACGTAGGGCCCGGCGGGCAGGGTCACGCTCTCCAGCGCCCGCAGACCGGTGCCGTACTCGGCCGCCCGCGCGAAGGCGAAGGCCAGGACCTCGTCGCAGGGCCTGCTGCCCTCCACACCGACCACCACGTCGCCGCCCGTACCGCCGGCGTCCGCGCCCGACCGGACCAGGATCACCGGGCACGCGGCGTGCGCCGCCGCCTGCAGCGCCACCGACCCGAGGACCAGCCCCGCGGCCCCGCCCCGCCCGCGCGAACCGAGCACCAGCATCCCCTCCCGCTCCCCTGCGGCGGCGAGCGCGTGGGCCGGGCTCCCGGGCACGTGCTCGCAGCGGATCTCCAGATCGGGCAGTGCGTCCACGAGACGGTTGCGGAGCGCGCGCACCTCCTCCGGCAGCGGTTCGGCCGGGTCGCCGGGCTGCTCCGACAGCGGGGCCTCCGGCCCCCCTGCGTGGATCATCCTCAGCGTCCGGCCGCTGCGCCGGGCCTGCCGGGCCGCCCACTCGGCCGCCGCCGTGCTCTCCGCGGAGCCGTCGACCCCCACCACCACGGACTGATTCATGATCACGTCCTCCTTCGTTCGGTGTCGCGCGGCACCGGTGCGCGCGCGACCTCGTCCCTGCAGGACAGGTTCTCGGCGAACGCCCGGCGGCCACAGGGGCCGGGCAGCCCCGGACCGGGCCCGAAGGTCCCGGTCCGGGGCTGCGCCGAGGATGTCGATGTCGCGGTCAGCCGCTCCAGCTCCAGTCGGCGACCTCGGGCAGGTCGGTGCCGTGTTCGCGGATCCAGTCGTGGTGGTGGGTTCGCCGGTCGGCCATCTCCTGTCGCACGGCGGCGGCGCGGACGGCGAGGCCGGGGACGCGGTCGATGACGTCCATGACCAGCCGGTAGCGGTCGAGGTCGTTGCGGACGACCATGTCGAAGGGCGTGGTGGTGGTGCCGGACTCCTTGTATCCGCGCACGTGGAGCTGGGCGTGGACGGCCCGGCGGTAGGCGAGGCGGTGGATCAGCCACGGGTAGCCGTGGTACGCGAAGACCACCGGCCGGTCGCGGGTGAAAAGGGCGTCGAACTCGGAGTCCGGCATGCCGTGCGGGTGCTCCTCGGCGGGCATCAGCCGGGCCAGGTCGACCACGTTGACCACCCGTACGGCCAGGTCGGGCAGGTGGCGGCGCAGCAGGTCGGCCGCGGCCAGGACCTCCTGGGTGGGGACGTCGCCGGCACAGGCCAGGACCACGTCGGGTTCGCGGCCGCCGTCGTCCGTGCCCGCCCACTCCCAGATTCCGGCGCCCCGGGCGCAGTGGGTGCGGGCCTCGTCCAGCGTGAGCCAGTCGGAGCAGGGCTGCTTTCCGGCGACGACGACGTTGACGTAGTCGCGGCTGCGCAGCACGTGGTCGGCGGTGGCGAGCAGGGTGTTGGCGTCCGGCGGGAAGTAGACCCGGACGGCCTCGGGGCTCTTGTTGAGGACGTGGTCGACGAAGCCCGGGTCCTGGTGGGAGAAGCCGTTGTGGTCCTGGCGCCAGACGTGCGAGGTGAGCAGGTAGTTGAGCGAGGCGATCGGCGCCCGCCAGGGCAGGGCGCGTGTGGTGCGCAGCCACTTGATGTGCTGGTTCACCATCGAGTCGACGATGTGGACGAACGCCTCGTAGCAGGAGAACAGGCCGTGGCGCCCGGTGAGCAGGTAGCCCTCCAGCCAGCCCTGGCAGGTGTGTTCGGAGAGGATCTCCATGACCCGGCCGTCCCGGGCGAGGTGTTCGTCGACGGGTAGCGTGTCGGCCTGCCAGGCCTTGCCGGTGGCGGCGTAGACGGCCTGGAGCCGGTTGGAGGCGGTCTCGTCCGGACCGACCAGGCGGAAGTCCCGGCGGTCGGCGGTTGCGGCCATCAGGTCGGCGAGCAGACCGCCCAGGACCTGGGTCGGTTCGTGGCGGGTGGTGCCCGGCTTGTCCACCGGAACCGCGTAACGGTCCAGGTCCGGCAGCGGCAGGTCGCGCAGCAGCAGGCCGCCGTTGGCGTGCGGGTTGGCCCCGAGCCGGCGGGTGCCGTCGGGTATGCACGCCAGCACGTCGGCCGCGGGCCCGCCGTGCTCGTCGAAGAGTTCCCGGGGACGGTAGGAGCGCAGCCAGGCCTCCAGCTGGGCGAGGTGCCCGGGGTGGTCCCGGACGTGGTCGAGCGGCACCTGGTGGGCCCGCCAGGTGCCCTCCACCGGCAGGCCGTCGACCTCGGCCGGGCCGGTCCATCCCTTCGGGGTGCGCAGCACGATCAGCGGCCAGTGCGGGCGCCGGGTGGACCCGTCGGTGCGGGCCTCGTACTGGATCGCGGCGATCCGGTCCAGGGCGGTGTCCATGGCCTCCGCCATCGCCCGGTGGACGGCTGCCGGGTCGGCGCCGGTGACGTACAGCGGGAGGTGGCCGTAGCCGCGCAGCAGGGCGTCGAGTTCGCCCTCGGGCAGGCGTGACAGCACCGTCGGGTTGGCGATCTTGTATCCGTTCAGGTGCAGGATCGGCAGCACCGCGCCGTCGTGCACCGGGTCGAGGAACTTGTTGCCGTGCCAGGAGGCGGCCAGCGGGCCGGTCTCGGCCTCTCCGTCGCCGATCACGCAGGCGACCAGCAGACCGGGGTTGTCGAAGGCCGCGCCGTACGCGTGCGAGAGCGCGTAGCCGAGCTCGCCGCCCTCGTGGATCGAGCCCGGGGTCTCCGGCGCGACGTGGCTCGGCACCCCGCCCGGGAAGGAGAACCGGCGGAACAGCCGGGCCATGCCCGCCTCGTCCCGGCTCACGTCCGGGTACGTCTCCGAGTAGCTGCCGTCCAGCCACGAGTTCGCCAGCACGGCCGGGCCGCCGTGTCCGGGGCCCCAGACGCAGATCGCTTCCAGGCCGCGGTTCCTGACGACCCGGTTGAGGTGGGTGTGCACCAGGTTCAGTCCCGGCGAGGTGCCCCAGTGCCCCAGCAGCCGCGGTTTGATGTGCTCGGGGCGCAGCGGCTCGCGCAGGAGCGGATTGGCCATCAGGTAGATCTGTCCCACCGCGAGGTAGTTGGCGGCCCGCCAGTGGGCGTCGAGCGACCGCAGCTCCTCCTCGGACAGGGCGCCGGGCTGCGTGCTTGGGGTAGCGGGCATGTCGGCTGCCTCCTCGGCATCGGTCCGGGCGGCCGCCGCGCGGCGGCCCGGGCCATCGTCACCCGCTGCGACCGCCCGGGCACAGGGCCGATCGGTCCCCGGAACCCGATCCGGGTCGGGACCTGTGGCCCCCGCGAGCAGCCCGATCCGCGCCGCACCACGACAACGTGCAGGAACCGGGGACGGCCCACACCGTCCCCGGTTCCGCGTTCCGTTCCCGGCCGGCCCCCCACGGCCACCGGGTCGGACCGGTGTCGCTACGACACGGGAGTGATCAGGCCGTAGTGGCCGTCGTGCCGGTGGTGGAGCACGTGGCCGCGGCCGGTCTCGACGTCGATGAAGAACACGAACGGCAGACCGCTCAGGTCGAGCCGCTCGACCGCGTCGGCGACGGTGAGTTCCGGCGCGCCGACGGTGCTCACCGGCAGGCCCGGGACCTGCTCGGCCCGGGGACCGCTCGTGGCCAGCCGGTACCCGCCGTCGGCGGCGTCCCGGTGCACCACGCTGTCGCCACCGCCCGCCGTGTCCGTGAACAGGTGGAAGTCGTAGTCCATCGCCTCCAGTTCGAGCACCGCCTCCCAGGCGGTCTGCCGTGCCGGGCCGTAGGACGTGTGCCGCACGATCCTGCGGTCCCCGGTGCTCCGGGCGGACCGCTGCGGGCGGTGCCCGTGGCCGGTGCCGTCGGCCCCGGTGTCCGGGGCCGTCCCGTGGCGGCGGTGGTGGTCGTGGTGCCGGCGGACGCGGGCGATCCGCGCGTTCAGCCGGTCCTGGAGCAGGTCGATCGCCTCCTGCATGGTGGCGGCCGCCACGTGGGCCCGTACGGGCCTGCCGTTGAGGTCGACCACGGCCTGGGCTCGGGAGGGCCGGGCCACCGCGTGGTTGGGCTCCTGGGTGAGCTTCACCCGGGCGGCGAGGACGGGCTCGTCGAGCCGCTCCAGCACGGCGAGCAGCTTCGTACGGGCGTAGTCGGGCGCGACCAGGGTGACCTCGCCGCGGGTCTCCACCAGGACGCCGGGGGCGGACCGGGGCTGCAGACGGTTCATCAGATTTCCTTTCCCGGTGGGTTCAGACAGCCGTGCGGGACACTGCCGGGCCGAGGGCCGCAGGTCCCGTCGGCGCGGACCTCCGTCCCGTGTCCCCGGCCGGGGACAGCGCGCGGACGGTGGTGCCGGTGGTGCCGACGAGCGCGCCGAGGGCGTCGTCCAGCGGGCCGATGACGGCGGGGCGGCCGGTCCGTTCGGCGAAGGCGGCCGCGGCCTCGGCCTTGGGACGCATGGAGCCTTCGGGCAGGTCGAGTGCGCGCAGTTCACCGGGGGTGGCCGTGGTGAGCGGGCCGGGGCGGGAGGCGCCGAAGCGGGTGAACACGTGGGTGACGTCGGTGAGGATCAGCAGGGCGTCCGCGTCGAGCTGCTCGGCGAGCAGGGCGGCGGTGAGGTCCTTGTCGACCACGGCCTCGACGCCGCGGACGCGCCCGGTGTCCGGATCGCGGACGACCGGAATGCCGCCGCCTCCGGCGGCGACCACCACGGTTCCGGTGGCGAGCAGTGCGTGGATCGCCGGCATTTCGGTGATCGCGACCGGCCGCGGAGAGGGCACCGTGCGGCGCAGACGGTCGCCGTCACGGGCGGTCGTCCAGCCGCGTTCGGTCCCCATCAGCCTGGCCTGGCGGTCGGTCAGCTGTCCGCCGACGAACTTGGTCGGCCGACGGAACGCCGGGTCGTGCGGATCGACCTCGGTGTGGGTGACCAGTGCGGTCACGCTCCGCCCCGGCAGGCGGGCCGCCAGCTCGCGGACGAGCAGGGTGCCGATCATGCCCTGGGTCTCGGCACCGACCACGTCCAGCGGGTAGGGCACGGTCAGGGCCGGGTCACTCTCGCTCTCGGCGGCGAGCAGGCCGACCTGCGGACCGTTGCCGTGGGTGATCACCACCTCGTGTCCGGCGAGGACGAGTTCGGCCAGTGACCGGGCGGCGTCGTGGACGTGGTGCTGCTGGACGGCGGCGTCGGGGTGCTCCCCGCGCCGGAGCAGGGCGTTGCCTCCGAGGGCGGCGACGATGCGCATGATCACTCCCTCCCGAGGGTGGCGACGAGGATCGCCTTGATGGTGTGCATGCGGTTCTCGGCCTGCTCGAAGACCAGCGACGCCGGCGACTCGAACACCTCGTCGGTCACTTCGAGGCCGTCGAGTCCGTGCTGCTCGGCGAGTTCGGCGCCGAGGTCGGTGCCGCGGTCGTGCAGGGCGGGCAGGCAGTGCAGGAAGGCGGTGCCGGGGTTGCCGGTCGCGGCCATGACCCCTGCATTGACCTGGTACGGCAGCAGCAGGTCGATGCGCTCCTTCCACCGGCCGTGGTCCTCCCCCATCGAGACCCAGACGTCGGTGTACAGGTAGTCGGCGCCGCGCACGGCCTCGTCGACCTCCTCGGTGAGGGTGAGCCGGGCGCCGCTGTCCCGGCCGCGCAGCAGGCACTCCTCCACCAAGGACGGGTCGGGCCAGAGCTCGCGCGGCGCGGCGACGCGCACGTCCATCCCGAGCAGACTGCCCATCGCCATCAGCGAGTTGGCGGTGTTGTTGCGGGCGTCGCCCAGGTAGCAGAAGGAGATCCGCTCCGGCGGCCTGCCACTGTGCTCACGCATGGTGAAGACGTCGCAGAGGCTCTGGGTGGGGTGGCACTCGTCGGTCAGGCCGTTGTAGACGGGGACGCCGGCGTGCGCGGCGAGTCCGGCGACGGTGGCCCGGGCGAAACCGCGGTACTCGATGCCGTCGTACATCCGGCCGAGCACGCGGGCGGTGTCGGCGACGGACTCCTTGTGGCCGATGTGGGAGCTGTCGGGGCCGAGGTAGGTGGTGGTGGCGCCCTGGTCGGCCGCGGCGACCTCGAAGGCGCAGCGGGTCCGGGTGGAGTTCTTCTCGAAGATCAGCGCGAGGCGGCGGCCGGTCAGCCGCGGGGTCTCGGTGCCGGCCCGTTTGGCGGCCTTCAGCTCGGCGGCGAGGTCGAGCAGGTGGTGGATCTCGGCCGCGGTGAAGTCGAACTCGGTCAGGTAGTGGCGGCCGTTCAGGTTGACGGTCATGGCGGGTTCGTCCTCCGGGTGGGTCAGTCGACGGGATCGCGCTGGATCGGGCAGCTCATGCAGCGGGGGCCGCCGCGGCCGCGGCCGAGCTCGGAGCCGGCGATGGTGACGATCTCGATGCCCTGCTTGCGCAGGTGGGTGTTGGTGGTGGTGTTGCGCTCGTAGCCGACGACGACGCCGGGTTCGAGGGCGAGGAAGTTGCTGCCGTCGTCCCACTGCTCGCGCTCGGCGGCCCGGGCGTCCTGCTCGGCGGAGAGGAGGCGGATCTTGTCCACGCCGAGCGACTCGGCGAGGGAGGCCGCCAGGTCGGCGTCCGGGGTGACCTCGAGGCCGCTGGGCCGTTCGGGGGCGGGGGTGAGGGTCCACGAGCGCAGCCGGTCGGCCAGGCCGGGGTGGACCGCGAAGGTGTCCCGGTCGATCATCGTCAGAACGGTGTCGAGGTGCATGAACGCCCGGCTCTCCGGCAGCCGCACGGCGATCACCCGGTGGGCGGCGCCGAACAGGAAGAGGTTCTGGGCCAGCAGCTCGACCGCCTGCGCGGTGGTGCGCTCGCCCATGCCGACCATGACCACCCCGGGGGCGAGGACGTGGACGTCGCCTCCCTCCAGGCTCGGACCGGGGCCGACCGCGGTGCCGTCCAGCAGCGGCGGCGCGGTCTCGGCGAACAGCGGGTGGAAGCGGTAGATCGCCGCCGTGTGCAGGGTCTCCCGGCGGCGGGCGGGCCTGGCCATCGGGTTGAGGCTGTAGCGGGCGCCGATCCAGCAGGAGTTGTCGCGCGGGAAGAGGTGGTTGGGCAGTGGCGGGAGGGCGAAGTCCTGCTCGCCCAGCGTGTTCCAGAGCAGGCTGTGCGGCCTGCGGATCGGCAGGTCGTTCTTGAGGACGCCGCCGATCAGGTACTCGGCGAGCGTCGTGCCGTCGAGCTGCTCGCACAGCTCCCGCACCGGCTCCACCAGGGCCGGGCCGACGGCGGCCGGAGTGACGACCTGGCCCAGCAGCCAGGCACGGGCGGGTGCCAGGTCGAGGGTCTCGGCGAGCAGCTCGGCGTAGTGGTGGACGCGGACGCCGTGGTCGCGCAGCACCTGGGCGAAGGCGTCGTGCTCCTCGCGGGCCCGTTTGACCCACAGGATGTCGTCGAAGAGCAGCTCGTCGACGTTGCGCGGGGTGAGCCGGGAGAGTTCCAGGCCGGGGCGGTGCAGGATCACCTGGCGCAGCCGGCCGGCTTCCGAGTCGACACGCAGAGTGGACATGTCGGTGTGCTCCTTGGTTCTCAGTGCTGGTGGCGCGGCGTCAGCGCGCGACGGAGGAGGGTGGGCAGGCCCGCACGGCGTGCACCGCGGGCCGCCGCGGGCAGCGGCTCCCCGTGCCCGGCCTGCGCGGTCCCGGTGGGCGAGGTCCCGGTGGGCGAGGTCCCGGTGGGCGAGGTCCCGGTGTGCGGAGTTCCGGTGGGGGCACCGGTTCCGGCCGTGCGGGTGCGCGGGCGCTTCAGCCAGATGTACGCGGGGATGCCGAGCAGGATGGTGAACAGGCCGTAGTAGACGGTCTGGTAGCCGCTGCCCTGGATGGACCAGTAGCAGAACGCCAGGGCCGCGACGGCGACGGTGGTGTCCCGGACGAGGCGGCGCCGGTCGCGCTCCTCACGGCCGTGCTGCACGAGCCAGAGCAGCTGGGCGGCGGCCGCGACCAGGTACGGGACGGCTGCGGTGAGCACGCTCAGCAGCACGATCCCGGTGAAGACCTGGGTGAAGCGGGTGTAGCTGACCACGGTGAGCACCGAGGCGAGGACGGTCGCCGAGAGGATGCCGAAGGCCGGCACGCCGGCGCGCCCGCGGACCTTGGTGAAGGCGGACGGGAAGAGTCCGTCCCGGGCGGCGGCCATCGGCATCTCGGCGCAGATCAGCGTCCACCCGTTGAGTGCGCCGATGCCGGAGACGATCGCCGCCGCCGCGACCAGGTCACCGGCCCAGTGGCCGCCCGCGACGGTGTTCACCGCGTCCGTGAACGGCGCGGTGGAGGAACCGAGTCGGGCGTGCGGCACGGTGCCGAAGACGGCCAGTGTGCCCAGCAGGTAGATCGCGGCGCACGCCAGCGTGCCGTACACCGTGGCACGCGGGACGTTGCGCCTGGGATCGCGGACCCGTCCGGCGGCCACCGAGGCGGTCTCCAGGCCGATGTAGCTGAACAGGGCGATCGCCCCCGCCGCCGACACCGCCCCGAGCGCCGACGTCCCGCTGGCGTTGAAGGCACCGAAGTTCCCGGACTTCACGAACAGCAGGCCGACCGTGCCCATGAAGGCCAGCGGCAGGAACTTCAGCACCGTGGTGACGATCTGGAACGCGCCGACGGCCCGGACGCCCGTCAGGTTGACGACGGCCGGCACCCACAGGCCCGCGAGCGCGATCGCGATCGAACCACCGGTGTGGTGTCCCTTGTTGACGAACACCTCCACGTAGCCGACCCAGGCCACCGCGATGGCCGCGTTGCCCGCCCAGGCGGTGATCCAGTACGACCACGCGGTGAGGAACCCGGCGAACTCCCCGAACGCCTCCCGGGCGTAGACGTACGGTCCGCCGCTTCCCGGCACCCGCTCCGACAGCCGGCCGAAGGTCACCGCCAGGGCCAGGGCTCCGATCGTCACCAGGGCGAACGCCACCAGGGCGATCGGCCCGTACGGGGCGAGTGCGGACGGCAGCGCGAAGACGCCGGTGCCGATGACGCTGCCGACCACCAGTGCGGTCGCCGCCGGCAGGCCGAAGCCGCCGGCCGTGCCGGACGGGCCGTCATCCGGGTTTCTCCGCAGGGCCTTTCCACGGCCGTGTAGGGACATCACGCGCTCCTTTGCGGTGTGCTCGGGGAAGCGGGCGGACACTGCTGTGCCCGTGACCCACGGTGAAGATCCTCGGAGAGAGGCCGGGTGCCCTCCCAGGGACCGACGGCCCTGTCCTCCTCGCCGGCAGTCCCGTCGCCCGTGCCCCGATGGTCCCGGCCGGGGCGGTCGGGCTGACGGTTCGTCGCCGGACCGGACACGCCGTCCCGCTCGCGGAGCCGTGGCCGGTCAGGGACCACCGGCCCTCCGGTCGGCCCGGTCGGTCCCTGTGCCTGCCCGGACCGTGGCCCGCAGAGTTCTCGAACGAGACCTGCGGGAGCCCTTGGCCCTGCACCACCCGGCTGCCGAAGAGCGGGTGGCGGCGGTCCGCTCCCGACCGTGCACCCCCGTCCGCAGAGGAGTCCCCGATGGCCGGCACCCACGTCACCCGCGTCACCCGCGTCACCCGCCCATGGCAGCGCCACCTGCGCCGGGCTCTCGGCACCGAGCACAACGCCCTGGCCCGGGCCGCGGACCGCTCCCGCAGCCGCTCGCTCGTCCTCGCCGTGCTCGCGGTCGTCGTGGCGGCCCTGCTCGGCGCCGTGGCTGCCCGAGCCGACCTCGGCTCGGCCGAACGGCGTGCCGAGGCGGCGGCGCCCCGCCTGCACCGCATCGACGCGGTCCTGCTCACGCCGGCCCGGAACTCCGGTGGCACGGCCGATGCCGTGGCCGGCCGCTACCGTGCCGCCGCGGCCTGGACCTACCCCGCCGGACAGCACAACACCGGCACCGTCCAGCTGGACCGGCCGACCCAGACGGGCGCCACGACGACCGTCTGGGTGGGCGACTCCGGGCAGCTCGCCCCCGCGCCGCCCAGCACCGCCGATCTCGTCTCCGACGCGGTGAGTCTCGGCCTGTTCGTCTTCGGCTGCCTGTCCCTCCTCACCGCCTGCGTCCTCGGTCTCCGCCTGACCGGTCTGAACCGCCGGGCGGACGCGGCCTGGCAGCACTCGTGGGCCGAGCTCGAACCCGTCTGGAGCGGACGAGCCGCCCGCGAGCCCGGCAACGGCGAGGCCCGCCGCGGCTGAACCGGACCGCCCCGGAGGCTCGGGCCCAGGCCCGCGTCCGGCGCGCCGTCCACGACCCGCCGCTGTCCGCGGTCCGCGGGTCGGGTCACCTGCCCGGTGCAGGCATCGGGCAGGTGACCGGGTCGGTGGCGCCCTGGTCGAGGCGGAAGGGCGGGTACACGTCGGTCATCAGCGCCGCGTACGCGACGACGCGGAAGACCCAGCGGTTCAGCCCGACGATCAGGTCGAAGATGCCCGCCGGATAACGGGCGGTGAAGGCCGGCGGCACACCGGCGAAGAGGGCGAGCAGACCGATCAGACCGCCGCCGCCCCGGTCTCCTGCGCCGCCGAGGAGGAAGCCGAGGACGGCGTCGTGCGGGAGCGCCAGCAGCCACCACTTGACCAGCACCAGCCCCCGGGACAGCCGCTCCGGGCCGTCAGGATGCACGTTCGCTCCTCCCGACCGAGGCCCTCCCCGTCCGGTCGGGACGGCGTCTGCGCGCAGTGTCCGGACCTGCACTTCCGTCGTGCGATGAACGGGCAGCCGTCGCGCGACGGACTCGCGGCCCGCACACGGGGGCGGTTCACAGCCGGGCGACGACGAGGACCGTGTCGTCGGTGGCTCCGCCCGGCGGCAGCAGGTCGGCCAGCACGCTGTCGGCCAACGCCTCGGGAGGGTCGGATGCCCTCGCCGCGAGCGCCCGGGCAAGACGGTCGAGGCCGACGTCGATGTCCTCGCGGCGCCGCTCGACCAGGCCGTCGGTGTACAGGACGAGGGTGTCGCCCTCCTCGAAGGCGACGGTGGCCTGGGGCCGTGAGAGGTGTTCCGGGCGGGCACCGAGCGGGGGGTCCGTGGCCCGGTCGAGGAATTCGAAGGAACCGTCGGACCGCAGCAGCACCGGCGGCGGGTGGCCGGCGCTGCTGTAGGTGACCGTTCCGACCCCGTGGTCGATGAAGGCGGTCGCGGCGGTCGTGTTCTCCGCGCCCTCGACGGAGCGCGAGTACAGGCCGAGTACCTCGAGGGACTGCGCCGGGCCTTCGGTGACGCGCGAGGCGGCGCTGAGGGCGCTGCGGAGCTGGCCCATGACACCGGCCGCGGCGAGCCCGTGCCCGACGACGTCGCCGACGGCGATCGCCGTGCGGTGCCGGGGCAGGGCGACCAGGTCGTACCAGTCGCCGCACACGTTCAACGTGCCGACGGCCGGCCGGTACCGCACGGCCGCCCGCAGCTGTTCGAGCGGTGCGGGAGCCGGCAGCATCGCCGCCTGCAGGGCGAGGGCGACCTCGCGTTCGCGGGCATGGGCCTCACGCAGGCGCTCGTTCAGCGCTTGGAGTTCGCGGGCCCTGGTGTAGAGCTCGGCCTCCAGGACGCGGGCGCGGTTCCCCTCGGGGTGGCCGTGCGCCTTGATCAGTTCCGTGATCTCCTCGACCCGGTGCACCAGGAGCGCCACCCTGCCGTCGGGCCCGAGCACGGGCGCGTTGACCGGGCTCCAGTAGCGCTCCTGCCACTCGCCGGGCCGCTCCAGGCTCTCGACGTCGTACCGCTGGAGCGCCATGCTGTCGCGTTCGCCGGTCGCCAGGACGCGGTGCAGCGAGGCCCCCAGGTTGCGTGCTCCGGTGGCTTCGGGGTCGTTCGGGTTGTCCGGGAACACGTCGAACAGGTACCGGCCGACGAGTTGGTCGCGCGTCCGCCCGGAGAGCTGCAGGAACTCCTCGTTCGCGTCCGCGTACACCAGGTCTGGGGTGAGCAGGGCGACCATGCCCGGCAGGGCCCGGAAGACCGCCGCGTAGTCGATCACCTGTCCTTCGCCGGCTCTCGGTCGGAGTCCGGACGGACGACGACCACGGGGCAGCGGCCGTGGTGCACGCAGTGCTGACCGACGGAGCCCAGCAACGCCTCGGCGAAGCCGCCGTGGCCGCGGTTGCCGACGACCAGCAGGTCGGCCCCCTCGGACGCCTCCAGCAGGGCGGCTGCGGGATGGCCCTGTACGACGAGCTGTCGGACCTGACCGTCGCCGCCGGTGACCTTGCCGACGGCCTCGGCCAGGCAGCGACGCGCATCGCCCTCCAGGTCGACGCCCTCCAGGATCGGCGACGGCCAGCCGTAGCCGGTGGGATAGTCCCAGGCGATCAGCGCGTCGACCGTGCCGCCGACCAGGCCGGCCTGGCGGACGGCCCAGCGCAGGGCCTGCTCCGCGGCCGGCGAGCCGTCCACGCCGACCACGATCCGCGGTGCCCTGCCGGTTCCGTCGTCCACTGCGCACCTCCGTGTTCGCGGCCGCCGTCCGCGAGCGGCACCGGCCGTGCTCCGAGCTCGACCGGTGATCGAGCGAGCCGCACCATCACGCGCCGGTCCGGCGGCGCAGGCCGCCTTCCACGCTACGCACACCGGCGGCCCCGCTCCTCGCCGAAGGCTCCGCCATCCGGACCATGCGGCCCGGCAGCACCACCCGCGCGGGCGGTCGATCCGGCCGACCGGTTCGAGAACGCCTCACGTCCCGTCGTGCGGTCCGCCGCCCCGTCGCCTCCGCCACCGGTGCCACCAGTGGTGCCGGACGGTCCGGTCCGCACCGGGCGGCTCCGGAACCAGGGCGCCGGTCTCCGTCTGCGGGGGCACGCCACGGGTGGCGGGCGGGTGCGGGGCGTGGAGGGCGGCCAGTCTGCGGTAGAGCTCCTGCTCCTCCTCGGCGGGGTGTCCCGGTACGCGGACGGCGACCGACACCCGGAGGCTGCCCCGGCCCCGGCCCTCGGCGCGCGGCAGGCCCAGGCCGGGCAGGTCGAGCACGGCCCCCGGCTGGGTACCGGGCGGAACGGTGAGCGGGACGGGGCCGTCCGGCCCGGGGACGGTCGGCGTCGCGCCGAGAACGGCCTGGTGCACCGGGATCTCCAGCCGGTACCACAGGTCCGCCCCCTGGCGGGTGAAGCGCGGATCGGCGGCCGTCCGCACGGTCACGTACGCGTCGCCCGGCCGCCCGCGCGCGCCCGGCGGCGGCATGCCCCTGCCGGGCAGCCTGAAGATCGTGCCCTCCGCGACGCCGGCCGGGATCCGGAAGCTGACCGGGTCCTCGACGACCGCCCTGCCCGAACCGGCGCAGTTGCTGCAGGGGTGCCGGACCACGGTGCCCCGGCCGCCGCACGCCCGACAGGTCGCCACCTGCTGCAGGACGGTGCTGCCGCGGCGGCGCTCGGTGACCTGCTGACCGCTGCCGCGGCAGCGGGGGCACTGCCGCGGTGCACCGTCGGCGGCACCCGTCCCGCCGCAGTCCGGGCAGGCGGCGGGCCGGCGGACGGTCACCGCCCCGGTGGATCCGGTCATCACGGCCGAGAGCGGCACGGTCAGTTCGAGTTCGATGTCCGCGCCCCTTTCCGGAGCCGATCCCGCGCCACCGCCCGGCGGCGCCCCGAACGGGCCGTCGAACAGGTTGCCGAAGACGTTGCCGCCCCCGCCGAAGGCCCTGTCCCCGGTGCCGCCTCCGAACACGTCACCACCGAACACGTCGCCGAGGTCGAGCCCCGCCAGCAGGTCCTCGACGGACACGGCGGTGGGCCGGGCCGTGCCGCGCCGGTCGTACTCGTCGCGCCGCTCCGGGTCCGACAGCACGCCGTAGGCCTCCGCGACCTCCTTGAACCGGTCCTGCGCGCCCGGTTCGGTGCTGAGGTCGGGGTGGTAGCGGCGGGCGAGCTCGCGGAAGGCCCGCTTCAGCGTCTTCGGGTCCGCATCGCGGGGCACGCCCAGCACGTCGTAGTAGTCCCTGCCACGGGTGGTCGCCATGGATCCAGCGTCGCTCCCGCGCCGCTCTGCCGTGAGGGCCGACCGGCCCCACCGACCCGGCGGCCGGACCCCGTCCACGGGCGCGGGCCTCCGGCGCCCGGCTATCCGTGCCGCATGGTCGGGTCGAACCGGGTGGCGGCGAAGGCGACCAGCGCGGCGGCGGCGACGGCCGTGCCGAGACCGGGTCACGGGACGGCGCCGTGCCGAGCACGTCCTGGAGGGCCGGGCAGGTACGGGGCTGCGAGGCTGAGCGCCGTCGCCAGGACGCCGAGGCGCAGCACGCCCTGCCACAGCAGCCCGGCGCCCAGGGCGTGCTCGCGCGGGGATCTCGGCGGTCGGCTCATGGTCCGCGCGGCGACCGGCTCGGCGCCCACCGCCACACCGGTCAGGCCGTGGGTCAGCAGGTTGATCCACAGGATCTGGCCGGCCCGCAGCGGCAGCGGGAGTCCCACGGCGGGGCCGAGCAGCATGACGAGGACCTCGGCCGCACCGCCCGACATCGCGAACAGCAGGAAGCGGCGGATGTTGTCGTTGACCCGCCGGCCCTCCTCGATCGCGGAGACCACGGTGGCCAGTTCGTCGTCCGCCGGCACCAGGTCGGCGGCCTGCCGCCCGGTTCATCGATGCGGGAACGGTGCGACAGGGGGCGCCAGGTGTCGGCGGCGAGAGTGGAGGCCAACGGTCCCGCGTGAACACCCTCTGGAGTGCGGTCATGGACTTTCGCGACGAACTCCCCGTCGACCACCGGCTCGCCCGGGTCTACCGGATCGGCGCCGGCCTCTGCGGCGCCATGCTGCTCGTCTTCGGCTGCCTCGGCCTCGCCGACGGCCTCGACTTCTTCAGCACCGACGGGCAGAGCATCGCCGGCCTGTCCAGCAACGGCCTGCTCAGCCTCGTCTCGATCGTCACCGCTGCCGCGCTGATCACCGGCGCGGTCATCGGCGGCAACACCGCCTCGACGATCAACATGACGGTCGGCGTCCTCTTCGTGCTCAGCGGATTCGCCAACCTGGCGCTGCTGGACTCCGACGCCAACCTCCTGGCGTTCCGCATGCCCAATGTGCTCTTCAGCTTCGCCATGGGACTCGTCATCGCCACCTTCGGCATGTACGGCCGGGTCAGCGGCAAACTGCCGCTGGACAACCCCTACTGGCGGCACCGCCACCCCGAGACGGTCGCCACGGGCCGTACCGCGGCCCTGAGCACGGCCGCACCCCGGCACGGGATCAGCGGACCGACGGTTTGAGACGGACCGGCAGCCCGGGCCCGCACAACGGGCCCGGGCTCTGCGCCGTTCCGGGCGCCGTCGCCCGG
This sequence comes from Kitasatospora sp. NPDC085895, assembly GCF_040702125.1. NCBI lineage: Bacteria > Bacillati > Actinomycetota > Actinomycetes > Kitasatosporales > Streptomycetaceae > Kitasatospora > Kitasatospora sp. NPDC085895. Next base: position 106,967 of record NZ_JBFBJY010000007.1, read on the forward strand.
TGGCGGTGGTTCCGTTCGGCGGCAGCGTACGGCGCACGGTCGCGGGCCGTCCCTCCGGAAGTCCGGTCGTCGGCGCCCGACGTTCGGGCGGCGCCCTTCCCGCGCCACGGCGGCGCCACGGTCGGCACGGGCGAGCCCTACACCGGATGGCGCGAGTTCCGCAGGTACGGCGGCCGGGGCGGGCTGTCCGGGCCGACCGGGGTCGCGGAGGCCAGGAAGAGCGGCGCGCCGGTGAGGACGGCCGCGACCGCGTCGACCGTGAGCCGGTGCCAGCCCCCGGCGTCGCGCAGCATGGCGTGGCCTCCGCGCGGCATGGCCACCGTTCCCACGCGGGCGCGGGCGGCAGCGGCGCGCCGGGCCAGCGCCCAGGACTGCTCGGCCGAGGTCACGCGGTCGTGCTCGTCGTGGAGGATCACCAGGCTCCGTCCGGCCAGATGGGCGACGGGCTCTCCCGGCGGGCACCAGGGTGCCAGCGCGACCACGCCTCGGACGCCGGGGCCGTCGGCAACGGCGATCGCCGCCCGGCCGCCCATCGAGTGGCCCACCAGGGCGACGGGACGACCGGGTGCGAGGGCGGCCACGCCCGCCAGGGCGCGGCGCGCGTCCTGGACCGGATGGGCGGCCGGGCCGTTCCAGCCACGGTGGCGGTAGCGGACCCTGGCGAGCAGCACGACGTCGCCCGGCAGCCCCCGGCGCAGCGCCCGCGCGAACAGGTCCATGCGACGCGCGGGCAGGTTGAGGCGGGTCGGGGGGCCGAGCGAGTCGGCGCGGCCGCCGTGCAGCAGGACCACCACGGCCCTCGGGTCGGCGGGGACGTGCAGGAGGTCGAGCGCGCCGGCCGTCGGCGCTGCGGTGGGCCTGGTCATCGGCTCTTCTCCTGTTCGGGCCGGCGGAGTGGAGGGGCGCAGCCCCGGCAGGGAGCGGCGCAGGGGCCGGGGCTGCTCCCTGCCGGGCGGTCAGGACGGGGGCACGAGGACGGTGTCGACGATGTGGACGGTGGCGTTCGCGGTCCGAACGTTGCCGCACAGCACCTTCGCGTTGCCGTTGACGGTGAAGTCCGCTCCGGAACCGGTGGCGTTCACGGTGCTGCCTTCGCAGGCTCTCGTGGTCGCCGGGCAGTGCGCTCGGAGCGAGCCGCTCGGGCACGACGTGGCAGGACCTGCTGCGGGACACGGCGGACACGAAGGTGCTCCTCACGACAGGGCCTGGGCCGGACGCAGCGCTGCTTCCGACCGGACGGGTGTGGCTGCGTTGTTCGGTCCCGGGGCGGACGGCTCGCGCCGGTGCCCGGTGGATGCCGCGATCACCTGCCACATGAGCCCTTCGGCACCGGCGGGGCCGGGGATTGGTGGAACCTCTGTACCAGCCGGACGCGTGAGGTGGCGATGGTCGCCGCCCGGTCCCGTCGTGCGGGGAGCACGCCGGGATCCGTGTCGTGCGGCCCACGGACGGCGGGCCTGCCACGGGTCGGGCCCGGTTGCGCCGAGGCCCCGATCCACGGCCGGCGGGTGCTGATCCGTTGCCCGGACGGTCCCGGGTCGGCGCACGAACCGGAGCGGTTGCCCGCCCGTCGGGATGCGCCCACGCCGCGGTCGGAGCCGGGCGTCCCGGCCGCGCGCCCGTCGGACCGTTCGCCGCAGTTGCTCCGTCGAGGCCACGGCGGGTGCTCCGTCCGGGGCCCGCACGGCGGGTGCCTGACGCCCGTTCACCCCGGGCCGCCGCTCCGGCCGGCGCAGCAGCACGCCGGACCCGCACGCCCGGGCCCGTGGTGCAGCATGCGCGGAAGCGCCGCCCCCGACTCGGTGCAGGATCGCTGCGAGTACGGGCCGGCAAGGGATCCACCGATGGTGGGAGACAAGAACCTCTCGCCAAGGAGCAGATCATGTCTGTCGTTAGGAAGCTTCACGAGGCCGGTCTGACCAGCGAGCACGCCTACACGGCCGCGTTCGCGTCGATCGGTCTGTCGCTGCTCAGCTGGGGCATCTCGATGAAGGCGGAACAGGCCGGTGTCGAACGGGCCGACCGCTGGGGCATCTTCGTCGGTGAGTGGGCGCCGACGTTCTTCGCCCTGGGCCTCGCCCTGGCGAACCACGAGAAGACCTCGGCCGATGCCTTCGGATAGACCCACCGGGCGGCACCTGCCGCCCGCCACCGCCCGAGGCACGCCCCGCTCCGGGCGGCCGACGGCCGTTCAGTGCCAGGCGGTGTTCCGGTCCTGAGTCGCGGGCCCGGGCCCGGGACGGTCCGGCCGCTCACCGTCCGTCTCGTCGCTCCCCCGTCGGCACCGCCCTCGGCGGCGGTATCGTCCAGCGGTGTGCTTCCCCCTCCGGCTCCGGGGCACTGCACCGGGCCTCTCCGTGCCGGGCGGTCAGCGGGCCGGGTCGGGGACGCCGGTACCCGCCCGCCGGTGGTCGAGGAGGCAGTTCACGCCGACGACGCCGTCCACGCTCCGGCACAGCCGCTCCACCACCGGTACCTGGCCGCGGTGGTCGACGGTGCCGGTCAGGGTGACGAGCCCGTCGCGCACCCGGACGTCGAGGGTGTCCGGGTCGATGTCCAGCGTGCGGCGGAGGACGTCGTGCCGGATCTCCTCGCGGATCGCCCGGTCGTGGCGGAGGAAGACGCGCAGCAGGTCGCTGCGGCTGACGACGCCCACGAGCCGTCCCGCCTCGTCGACGACCGCGAGCCGCTTGAGCCCCTTGCCCTGCATCAGCCGGGCGGCCTCGACCACCGTCCACTCGGGACGGGCGCACACCGCCGGCGCGGTCATCAGGCCCTCCGCGGTGGTGGCCCGGCTGCGGGCGCGTTCCGCGGCCGCCAGCTGCGGGGTGAGCAGCAGTCCGGCGGGGTCCTCCCGGGCGGCCTCGTTGAGCAGCAGGTCGGCCTCGGAGACCAGGCCGAGCGGCCGGTCCTCGTCGTCGAGCACGGGCACGGCGGTGATGTCGTGCTCGGCGAGCAGCCGGACGATCTCCTTGAAGGCGGTGTCGGGCCGTACGTGGACGACGGCGGAGGTCATCAGCTCTCCGACCAGGCGGTGTCGCATGGGCTCTGTTCCCTTCTGGTTCCGGCGGCCCGGGCGGCCGCCGCGTCGGTACGGTCGTGCACGGCCGTCGCTCCTCACGGGTCCGGCCTGTCCCCTCAACCATGCTGTGTCCGGCGGCGGTTGGTGAGGGCCGTGCGGGCCCGCCGCGCCGGGACCTTCAGCCCGTCCGCGCGCCCGCACCGCCGGCCCGGGGCGGGTCACGACGCGGCGGCGGGGCGTCAGACGACGTACAGGCCGTGGGCGGCGAACACCGCGCGGGCGGCGGCGGTCTGCCCGGCGGTGGGCACGGGCGTGTCGGCGAGCGTGAACTCCAGGCCGAGTGCGCGCCACTTCTCCGCGCCGAGCCGGTGGAAGGGCAGCACGTCGACCCGCGAGACGTTGCCCAGCGAGGCGGTGAAGGCGGCCACGCCCTCGACGTTCTCCGGGCGGTCGGTCAGCCCGGGGACGAGGACGAAGCGCACCCACACCTCCTTGCCGAGGTCGGCCAGCCGGCGGGCGAAGGTCAGCGTCGGTCCCAACTCGCGGGCGGTCAGCCGACGGTAGAGCGAGCGGTCCCACGACTTGATGTCCAGCAGGACGAGGTCGGTGTCGGCGAGCAGCGCGTCGGTGGCCCGGGAACCGAGGTAGCCGGAGGTGTCCAGTGCGGTGTGCAGGCCGAGTTCGTGCTTGAAGCGGTGCAGGAGTTCCCCGGTGAAGACCGACTGCAGCAGCGGCTCGCCGCCGCTGACGGTGGCGCCGCCGCCGGAGACGGCGATGAAGTCGACGTACTTGGCGGCCTCCCCGACGACCTCGTCCGCGAGGACGCGCCGCCCGTCCCGCATGTACCGGGTGTCGGGGTTGTGGCAGTACTGGCAGCGCAGCGGGCATCCGGCGAGGAAGGCCACGAAGCGGGTGCCGGGGCCGTCGACGCCGGTGGAGAGGTCCCAGGAGTGGAACATCCCGCCCGGCTCGCGGCGGGTGACGGCGGCGGCCGGTGTGGCGGCGGACCCGGGCCGGTCCGGTGTCCTCACGGGAACGGGGGTTTCGGACATGGCAGGCTCCCGGGGTGCGGCGGGCCGCTGCTACAGCGAGCCGTGGAAGGTGCGGTTGACCACGTCGAGCTGCTGCTCACGGGTCAGCCGGACGAAGTTGACCGCGTAGCCGCTGACCCGGATCGTCAGCTGCGGGTACTTCTCCGGGTGCGCCATCGCGTCCAGCAGGGTGTCGCGGTTCAGCACGTTGACGTTCATGTGGAAGCCGCCGCAGGCGGTGTAGCCGTCCAGCACGCCGACGAGGTTGCGCACCCGCTCCTGCTCCGTGCGGCCGAGCGCGTCGGGGGTGACGGTGCTGGTCAGCGAGATGCCGTCCTCGGCCTGCGCGTACGGCAGTTTGGCCACCGACAGGGCACTGGCGACGTACCCGTGGCGGTCCCGGCCGTTCATCGGGTTGGCGCCCGGGGAGAAGGGCTCGCCGGCCCGCCGGCCGTCCGGGGTGGCCCCGGTCTTCTTGCCGTAGACCACGTTGGAGGTGATGGTCAGCACCGACTGGGTGTGCTCCGCCTGCCGGTACGTGGGGTGCTTGCGCACCTTGCGCATGAACTCCTCGACCAACCACACGGCGATGGAGTCCGCCCGGTCGTCGTTGTTGCCGTACGCGGGGTAGTCGCCCTCGACGACGTAGTCCACCGCGAGGCCGCTCGCGTCGCGGACCGGCTTCACCGTCGCGTACTTGACGGCGGACAGCGAGTCCGCGGCCACCGCGAGGCCGGCGATGCCGCAGGCCATGGTGCGCCGCACCGCCCGGTCGTGCAGGGCCATCTCCAGGCGCTCGTAGGCGTACTTGTCGTGCATGTAGTGGATGACGTCGAGCGCGTGCACGTACGTCTCGGCGAGCCACTCCAGCTGCTCGTCGAACCGGGCGAGCACCTCCTCGTAGTCGAGGACCTCGGCGGTGACGGCGCCCGTCCGCGGGCCGACCTGCACCCCCGACACCTCGTCCCGGCCGCCGTTGATCGCGTAGAGGAGGGTCTTGGCGAGGTTCACCCGGGCGCCGAAGAACTGCATCTGCCTGCCGACCGTCATCGCCGAGACGCAGCAGGCGATCGCGGTGTCGTCGCCGAAGCGGGGCCGCATCAGCTCGTCCGACTCGTACTGCACGCTGGAGGTGTCGATCGACACCTTGGCGCAGAACTCCTTGAAGCCCTCCGGCAGTCCGGGCGACCAGAAGACGGTCATGTTCGGCTCCGGCGCCGGGCCCAGGTTGTAGAGGGTCTGCAGGTACCGGAAGGAGGTGCGGGTGACCAGCGGCCGGCCGTCCTCGCCGATGCCGCCGATCGACTCGGTGACCCAGGTCGGGTCGCCGGAGAACAGCTCGTCGTACTCGGGGGTGCGCAGGAAGCGGACGATCCGCAGCTTGACGACGAAGTCGTCGACGAGCTCCTGGGCCTGCTCCTCGGTGAGCAGCCCGGCCGCGAGGTCGCGCTCCAGGTAGACGTCGAGGAAGGTGGCGGTGCGGCCGAGCGACATCGCGGCGCCGTTCTGCTCCTTCACCGCCGCGAGGTAGGCGAAGTACAGCCACTGGACGGCCTCCCGGGCGGTGGTGGCCGGCCCGGAGACGTCGTGCCCGTAGGACGCCGCCATCCGCTTGAGCTCGCCCAGCGCCCTGATCTGCTCGGCGAGTTCCTCGCGCTCGCGGATCGTCTCCTCCAGTGCGCCGGGGTCGCGGGGGGCGGCGTCGAGTCCGGCCTTCTCGGCCCGCTTGGCCTCGATCAGCCGGTCCACGCCGTACAGCGCGACCCGGCGGTAGTCGCCGATGATCCGGCCGCGGCCGTAGGCGTCCGGCAGGCCGGTGATGACACCGGCCTTGCGGGCGGCCAGGATCTCGGGGGTGTAGGCGTCGAAGACGCCGTCGTTGTGGGTCTTGCGGTAGGTGGTGAAGACCTTCTCCAGCTCCGGCGACACCGGGTAGCCGTAGGTGCGCAGGGCGCCCGCCACCATCCGCCAGCCGCCGTTCGGCATGATCGCCCGCTTCAGCGGGGCGTCGGTCTGCAGGCCGACGATCAGCTCCCGCTCCCGGTCGATGTATCCGGGTGCGTGCGCGGTGATGCCGGAGGGCACGTCGTACGCGACGTCGTACACGCCCTTGGCGCGCTCCTCGGGGAAGCGGTCGGTGATCCGCTTCCACACCGCCAGGGTCCGCTCGGTCGGGCCGGCCAGGAAGGCCGCATCGCCCTCGTAGGGGGTGTAGTTGTGCTGGATGAAGTCGCGGACGTCGATCGCGTCTCGCCACAGGCCGCCCCGGAAGCCGTCCCAGGCTCCGCGGGTGGCCGTCTCCGTCTGCCGGACCGTCATCGTCCTTGCTCCCGTCGTGTTGTCGTCGGAACGGTCGTGCTGCTCGGGCCGTCGGCGCTCAGCCCCGGGTGCCGTAGTAGGCCCGGGTCATCAGCTGCTGCATGTCGGCGAGCATCGGCAGCCGCGGGTTGGCCGGGGCGCACTGGTCCTCGTAGGCGTTCATCGCCTGCCGGGGCAGCGCCGCCAGGAACGCCGCCTCGTCCACGCCCGCCTCCTTGAAGGACCGCGGGATGCCGACCCGGTCGCGCAGGTCCTCGACGGCCGCGGCGAGCGACTCCACGCCCTGCTCCGGCGTGGCGGCGGGCAGGCCGAGCGCCTCGGCGACGGCCCGGTAGCGTTCCGGTGCCGCGTAGCTGCGGTACTTGGGCCAGCTGGTGACCTTGCCGGGCGCGGCGCCGTTGTACCGGATCACGTGCGGCAGCAGCAGGGCGTTGGTCCGCCCGTGCGCGATGTGGAAGGTGGCGCCGAGGGTGTGCGCCATGGCGTGCACCACGCCGAGGAAGGCGGAGCCGAAGGCCATGCCGGCGATGGTGCCGGCGTTGTGCATCTTCTCGCGAGCCACCGTGTCGTTCGGCCCGTCGGACACCGCCCGCTCCAGGTGCTCGAAGATCAGCCGGATGCCCTGCAACGCCAGGCCGTCGGTGAAGTCGTTGGCGTAGACCGACACGTAGGTCTCGATGCAGTGGGTGAGGGCGTCGAAGCCGGAGTCCGCGGTGACGTCCTTCGGCAGCCGGGTGGTGAGCGCCGGGTCGACGATCGCGACGCTCGGGGTGAGCGCGTAGTCCGCCAGCGGGTACTTCTGGCCGGTGGCGGTGTCGGTGATCACCGCGAACGGGGTGACCTCGGACCCGGTGCCCGAGGTGGTGGGGATGCACACCAGCTTCGCCTTCTCCCCCAGGTCGGGGAAGGTGAAGGCGCGCTTGCGGATGTCGAAGAACTTCTCCTTCAGGTCGGCGAACTCGACCTCCGGGTGCTCGTACATCAACCACATCACCTTGGCGGCGTCCATCGGCGACCCGCCGCCGAGCGCGACGATCGTGTCGGGCCGGAAGTCCCGCATGAGCTCGGCGCCCTTGCGGACGGTGTCGATGCTGGGGTTGGGCTCGACGAAGTCGACCACCCGCACCTCGACGGGCTCGCTGCGGCGGTCGAGGACGCCCCTGATCCGCTCCAGGTGGCCGATCTCGACCATCGTCCGGTCCGTGACGACGACGATCCGGCGGGCGTTCGGCATGCTCGCCAGGTACGTGATCGAATTGCGCTCGAAGTAGATCTTCGGCGGGACCTTGAACCACTGCATGTTGGTGTTCCGCCGGCCGATCCGCTTGATGTTGAGGAGGTTCGGTGCCGACACGTTGCCCGACACCGAGTTGTGCCCGTAGCTGCCGCAGCCGAGCGTCAGCGAGGGGGTGAAGGCGTTGTAGACGTCGCCGATGCCGCCCTGGGAGCTGGGCGCGTTCCAGATGATCCGGCAGGCCTTCACCGCGTGCCCGAACTCCTCGACGAACGCGGTATCCTCGGTGTGCACCGCCGCCGTGTGCCCGAGCCCGTTGAACTCCACCATGGCGGCCGAGAGTTCGACGCCTTCACGGCGCGATCCCGCGGTCAGCACCGCCAGCACGGGGCACAGCTTCTCCCGGGTCAGCGGCTCGAACGGCCCCACCCGCTCGACGTCCACCAGGATCACCGAGGTGTCCGCCGGCACCTCGAACCCCGCCGCCTCGGCGATCTGCGCCGCCGAGCGGCCCACCACCCCGGGGTTCAGCCGCTCCCCGGCGCAGGAGGTGCCGTCCGCGGAGCCGAACAGGTGGCGCTCCAGCAGGGCCTTCTCCTCGGCACTCGCGTGGTGCGCCTTCAGCGTGCGGAACTCGGCGAGTGCGGCGTCGCGGATCTCCGCGTCGAGGACGACCGCCTGCTCCGAGGCGCAGATCATCCCGTTGTCGAAGGTCTTGGACAGGACGATGTCGTTGACCGCCCGCTTCAGGTCGGCACTCCGCTCGACGTACGCGGGGACGTTGCCCGCGCCGACGCCGAGGGCCGGCTTGCCGCACGAGTAGGCGGCGCGGACCATCGCGTTGCCGCCGGTGGCCAGGATCGTGGCGACGTCCGGATGGTTCATCAGCGCCTGGGTGGCCGCCATCGACGGCTCCTCGATCCACTGGATGCAGTGCTCGGGCGCCCCGGCCGCCACCGCGGCGTCGCGGACGATCCGCGCCGCCTCCGCGGAGCAGCGCTGCGCCGCCGGGTGGAAGGCGAAGACGATCGGGTTGCGCGTCTTCAGGGCCAGCAGGCTCTTGAAGATCGTGGTCGAGGTGGGGTTGGTCACCGGGGTGACACCGGCGACGACACCGACCGGTTCGGCGATCTCCACGATGCCCTCGATGTCGTCGCGGCGCACCACCCCGACCGTCCTCGTCCGGGCCATCACATGGGTGACGTTCTCGCAGGCGAAGACGTTCTTGACCGCCTTGTCCTCGAACAGCCCGCGCCCGGTCTCCTCCACCGCCAGGACCGCGAGACCGGTGTGCTGGGCCAGCGCGGCCAGGGACGCCTTCTTGACGATGTGGTCGATCTGTTCCTGGGTGGAGTCCGCGTACTCCCGAAGTGCCGTCAGGGCGTGTGCCACGAGCGTGTCGACGGCCGGCGCGGCGCCGCCCGGAGCGGGCGGCTGCACGGTGTGCGGGCGGCGGGTCATGGCAGGACCACCTTTCAGTGGGATCGTCCGGAAAGCGGCGGCCGGCGGGTCGTGCCCGGCTCTCGACGAGAAGCTTCCTGCGCGCGGCACGGGCCCGGGATGCGCCGATGGGGACCGGGTCTTCGGGCCGAAGGTCCCTTCTCGGCAGCCGGCCGCAGGGCCGTTGGTCCGCCGGTCCGCCCGGGTGGGAGTCCGCGCGCTCGTGCTCACGACCCCGGCACGACCGCCACGGGGCAGGCGGCGTGGTGCAGAACGGCATGGACGACCGGGCCGAGCGGGATCACGGAGCCGACGGGCCGGCGCCCCAGCACCATCAACCGCGCCTTGGCGGACACGTCCACCAGCACCCCGGCCGGCCCCCCGCCCTCGACGTCCTCCAGCACCTCGACCTCCGGGTTGAGCGCCTTCCACGGCTCCAGGGCGGCGGCCAGCAGCCGGGCCTCACCGCCGGGGCCAGCCGGGCGTGCGGCCCCGGCGTGGACGGCCCGCAGCGGCAGGCCGTACCGGTGCGCGGCCGCGAAGGCGAAGCCGAGGGCCGCGTCGGCGGGGCGCCGCGCGTCCACCCCGACCGCCACGAACTCGCGGGGATGCGGCCCGGCGGCCTCCACCGGCAGCACCACCGTGGGGCAGCCCGTCCGGGCGACGACCTGCAGCGCGGTCGAGCCGACCCGCAGGTCCGGGAAGCCGCCGGTCCCCCGTGCCCCGAGCACCACGAGGTCCGCGTCCTCGCCCGCCGTGAGGAGCGCGGGGGCGGCGGTGTCGTGGGCCTGCTCGGTGCGCATCCGCAGCCGCGGGTGACGTACCGCCAGGACGTGGGCCACCTCGTGCAGCAGGTCGCCCGCCGGTCGGACGGCCACGGCACCGGCGGGGAGCAGATGGGGCATCAGCGGGAGGGCGTGCAGGACGCGCAGCGACCGGTCGCGCAGCAGCGCCTCGCGGGCGGCCCAGTCGGCGGCCGCCGTCCCGGCCTCGGATCCGTCGACGCCGACGGTGACGGGAAGGTCCACGGTGAATCGTCTCCTCTCGACCCCCCTCCGTTCCGGGCCGAGCCCGGGGGCGGCCCCGTCGGACGGGCGGCCCGCACCCATCATCACCCGGTGCAACCGTCCGGTCACAGGGCCCACCGGGCCGGATCTGCCGCGCCCCGACCGGGACCTGCGGCCCCCGCGGAGGGACTGCAGGGCCCTGTCGGCGGCGGTCGCGCAGCGACCAGGCTGGACGGCGCCTGCCGACGGCGCAGGCGCACTCCACGACGACCGGGACGAGGCATGATCGACAGCGGACGCACCACCAAGGCGTATCTGGTCGGCGGCGGGATCGCCGCCCTGGCAGCCGCGGCCTTCCTGATCCGGGACGGCGGCGTCCCCGGTGAGAACATCCGCATCCTGGAGCAGATGCCCCTCGCCGGCGGCTCGCTCGACGGGCGGAAGGCGCCGGACGGGGCGTACGTGACCCGCGGCGGGCGGATGCTGGAGGACGAGGCGTACACGTGCCTGTGGAACCTCCTGGAGTCGATCCCGACCCTGGACGATCCGAACGTCTCCGTCCGCCAGGAGGTCGCCGACTTCAACCGGGCGGTGCCGACGGACGCCAGAGCCCGGCTGATCGACCGCGACCACCGGATCGTCGACGCGTCGCGGCTCGGCCTCGACGCCCGCGACCGGCTGGAACTGGCCCGCCTGCTGGTCACACCCGAGTCGGCGATCGGCGCCCGGCGGATCGACGAGTTCTTCTCCGAACACTTCTTCGCCACCAACTTCTGGGCGATGTGGCGGACGACCTTCGCCTTCCAGAACTGGCACAGCGCAATCGAGCTCAAGCGCTACTTCCTGCGCTTCCTCCAGGAGTTCCCGCGCATCCACACCCTGGCGGGCGTCCGTCGCACCCGGTTCAACCAGTACGACTCCGTCGTGCGGCCGCTCACCAAGTGGCTGCTGGAGCGCGGCGTGCGGATCGAGCAGGGCGTGACCGTCACCGACGTCGACTTCACCGAGAGGGACGGCATCCGCCGCGCCGGGCGCCTCCACCTGCGGCGGGCGAGCGGCCCGGAGACCGTCGAGCTCGCCGAGCCGGACCTGGCCTTCATCACGCTCGGTTCGATGACCGCCGACGCCTCCTTCGGCGGGGACGACACCGTCCCGGAGCTCGTCCGCGACAAGCGCGACGGCAGCTGGACGCTGTGGGAGACGCTGGCCCTGAAGGCGCCCGACTTCGGCCGGCCGTCGGTCTTCAACGGCAGCGTCGCCGAGGCCGCCTGGGAGTCGTTCACCCTCACCATGCGCAGCCCCGCCCTGCTCAAGCGGATCGAGGAATACAGCGGTAACGCCCCGGGCACCGGCGCGCTGATGACCTTCAAGGACTCGCCGTGGCTGATGTCGATCGTCGTCCCCCGCCAGCCGCACTTCGACGGCCAGCCCGAGGGCGTGTTCACCCTGTGGGGGTACGGCCTGTTCATGGACGCTCCCGGTGACTTCACCGGCAAGCCCATGGCCGCATGCACCGGGCGGGAGATCCTCACCGAACTGCTCGGCCAGCTGGGCTTCGACGACATCGCGGAGGAGGTGCGCGCCTCCACCACCGTCACCTCCGTGATGATGCCCTACATCACCAGCCAGTTCGCCCGCCGCTCGACGCACGACCGGCCCAGGGTGATCCCGCACGGCGCGCGGAACTTCGCCTTCCTCGGCCAGTACGTCGAGATTCCGGAGGACGTCGTCTTCACCGTCGAGTACTCGGTGCGCGGCGCCATGCACGCCGTCCACCAGCTGCTGGGACTCGACCTGCCGGTGCCACCGGTGCACCACGCCCTGGCGGAGCCGGCGACCGTGCTCGCGGCCCTGCGGACCGCGTTCGCCTGAGCCACGCCGCCTCGTCCGCCGGCCGCACCGCGGAGCGCGGCCGACTGCGGGACCGGCAGGAACCGGGAACGGCCCGACCGCTGTTCCCGGTTCGGCGTTTCCGTGTCCTGCCGGCGCCCTGCAGCCCGGAGCGATCAGCCCGCACCCGCACGGCTCGGCACCACCGGGGTGCCGGCGGCACCCGTCACGTCCGAGCGGGCACCTCCCTGGGCAGGGCCGCCCGGACACGCCGTCACCGGGGCGCATAATGGGGTCCGTTGCCGGGGTTGCCGGGCCGCCCGGCCCGGTGTCCTCCGGGAGCCCCCGGCACACTGCCGACGGTCCCACCCGCTGCCCCGACGGCGGGTCCGAGAGTTACGGAGACGCGATGACGGGCAGTACGGAGGCCCAGGCGAGCACCCCGATCACGGTGTTCCTCCTCGACGACCACGAGGTCGTCCGGCGCGGCGTGCACGACCTGCTGGACTCCGAGCCCGACCTCACGGTCATCGGCGAGGCCGCCACCGTCGAACAGGCCCTGGCCCGCGTGCCGGCGCTGCGCCCCGACGTCGCAATCCTGGACATGCGGCTGCCCGACGGCGACGGCGTGACCGTCTGCCGCGAACTGCGCTCGAAGATGCCGGAGCTGGCGTGCCTCATCCTGACCTCCTTCGACGACGAGGAGGCACTGCTGGACTCGATCATGGCCGGCGCCTCCGGCTACGTCCTCAAGCAGATCACCGGCACCGACCTGGTCTCGGCCGTCCGCACGGTCGCCGCCGGCCAGTCCATGCTCGACCCCGGTGCCACCACCCGCCTGATGGCCCGCCTGCGCGGCGACACCGCCCCGCCGGCCTCCGACCTGCCCGCTCTCACGGACCGGGAGCGGGAGATCCTCGCGCTGATCGGCGAGGGGCTCACCAACCGGCAGATCGGCGAGCGCCTCTACCTGGCGGAGAAGACCGTCAAGAACCACATCTCCCGGCTGCTGGCCAAGCTCGGCGTCGAGCGCCGCGTCCAGGCCGCCGTCATCGCCACCCAGGCCCTGGCCGCCCACGGCCAGGCGGACGGCCGGACCGCCCGCTGACGACCGGGCCCGGCGCGGCGGGCCGCCCGGCCGTCCGACCGGGGCCGAAGGCCCCTGCCCCGCGCGGCGGGCCCGGGCGACCATCGGTGTCATGACCCCTGACTCCGCACCGCTGGGCGAGTGGCACTCCCTGCGTCTCCTGGCCACGTCGTCGATCGGGCGCGTCGTCTACACCGTCGGCGCGCTGCCCGCCGTCCTGCCGGTCAGGTACCGGCTCGACGACGACGGCAACGTGCTCGTGCCCGCCACCGCCGGGTCGGAGTTCCTCCGGGCCGTGGCGGACGCGCTGGTCGCCTTCCAGGCCGACGAGGTGAGCGAGGCGGACGGCAGCGGCTGGAGCGTCACCGTCCTCGGCAGGGCCGAGGTGACCGGCCCCGGGGCCGTGGCCGGGTCACACCCCCGGCCCGCCGACCGGGTCACCGTCCGCATCCACTCCGAACTGGTGACCGGACGCCTCCTCGCCGACGTGACGCCCCCTCCGCCCTGACACGACACCGGTGGCCGCTCCCGCCGGCGAGCACCGGACCGGTGGGCTCAGCGTCCCAGCGGGGCCGACCAGACGAGCCTGGTCCCGCCGTCCGCCGGGTTCGACAGTTCGAGCAGCCCGCCGAGGCCCTCGGCGCGTTCGGCCATGTTCCGCAGGCCGCTGCGCCGTCCCTGCTCGGGGATGCCGACGCCGTCGTCCAGCACGGCGAGCACCACCTGCTGCCCGGTGGCGCGGAGCGACACCTCCACCCGGCCGGCCCGGGCGTGCCGGGCGGCGTTGCTCAGGGCCTCGGCCAGCACCGCCACCACGTGGTCCGCGACCTCCCCCGGGACGTCGGTGTCGAGCAGGCCCTCCATGCTCAGCCGGGGCGCGAATCCGAGGGTGGCCTGTGCCTCCTCGACCGCCCGGACCACCCGGGCCCGCAGCCCGCGCCCGGTCTCGTCCCCCCGGGCCCGCAGGCCGAAGATGGTCGACCAGATGATCTTGATGGTCTCGTCCAGGTCGCCGACCGCCCGGAGCACCCGGTCGGAAGCCCCGGCGTGGTCGATCAGCCGGGCGGCGCTCTGCAGCGTCATGCCGGTGGCGAACAGCCGCTGGATCGCCAGGTCGTGCAGGTCCCGGGCGATCCGGTCACGGTCCTCCAGCATCGCCAGCTGTTCGGCGTCCCGGCGCCGCTCCCCCAGCTCCAGGGCCAGCGCGGCCTGGTCGGCGAAGCCCAGCAGCGGGCCGATCTCCCGCTCGGTGAAGGGCGGTTCGCCGGGCCGCCGGGCCAGCAGCAGCACACCCGCGCTCTCGCTGCCGGCCCGGCCCAGCGGAACGGCCACCGCCGCGCCGAGTCCCTGGAAGCGCCGCGGGCCGGCGGACAGCCGCGGGTCGTCGGCGAGGTCGGGGCTGGTCACCGGCTCGGCCCTCGCGACGGCCGCGCCCGAGAGCGTCCCCTCCGCCGGGACGACGAGACCCAGCCGTGCGGCACCGTCGCCGCCCAGCGCCAGCTCCACCCGCAGCGATCCGGTCCCGGCCACCGGCACCGAGACGTCCGCCAGCTCGGCGCCGGTGATCTCCCGCGCGCGCTGGGCGATCAGCCCGACCACCTCGGACCGGGAGCTCCCCGACAGCAGCGTGCGGGTGATCTCCGCGCTCGCGCTCAGCCAGCGCTGCTGGCGCTGCGCCTCCTCGTAGAGCCGGGCGTTGTCGATCGCCACGCCCGCCGCCACGGCGAGGGTCGCGATCACCGACTCGTCGTCGGCGTCGAACTCCTCCCCGCCGCGCTTGTCCGTGAGGTAGAGGTTGCCGAACACCTCGTCGCGCACCCGCACCGGCACCCCGAGGAAGGTCCGCATCACCGGGTGGTGCGCGGGACAGCCGAAGGACGCCGGGTGCTCCGACAGGTCGCGCAGGCGCAGCGCCTCGGGACGGCGGATCAGCTCCCCGAGCAGCCCCTTGCCGGTCGGGTAGGGGCCGATCCGGGCGATCTCCTCCTCCGACAGTCCCACCGTGAGGAACTGCGACAGCGTCTCGCCGTCGGGGCCGATCACACCGAGTGCGGCGTAGCGGGCGTCCACCAGCACGGCGGCGGCCTCGACGATCCGGCGCAGCACCTGGGTCAGGTCCAGTTCCCGGCCCACGGACAGCACGGCCTCCAGCAGGCTGTGCACCCGGTCCCGGGTGCCCCGGGCGGCGTCGATCCGGGCCTGGAGCTCCTCCAGCAGCTCGTCCAGCCGCAGCTGCGGAATCCTCGACCGCACCTCGTCACCGCCCACGCGGCCCTCCTCGTCCCTGGTTGCCGGCCGGTCGATTCTGGCAGATGAACGGCCTGACATGGCAGGGACGAACGGCACCCCTCGGCCCGGCCCGACCCGGCAGACCCGGGCGGCCCGGCCGGCCCCGCCACCCGGGCCGGATCCGGTTCGGCGTCGTCAGCCCGTGGTCCGCCCGTTGCCGAACACGGCCCTGATGAGCCGGTCCAGCGCCCCGGGGAACGCCTGTGCCGGGTCGACGTCGGCGTCGCCGGTGGTCAGCCCGGCGGTGAGGGTCCGGCTGCCGTCGGGGCTGGCGATCATCAGTGCGCCGTAGCCGCCGGGGGCGCCGCCGTTGTGGTGGACGACGGTACCGCCCTCCGGGCCGAGGTCCTGCACGAACAGGCCGAGGCCGTAGCCGAGCATGCCGTGCGGTGTGCGCATCTCGGTCAGCAGCGGGGCGGGCAGGAGCTTGCCGCCCAGCAGTGAGGAGAAGAAGGTGTGGAGGTCCCGGGTGGTGGAGATCATGTCGCCGGCGCCGGTCAGGAGGGTGAGGTTCTGGCGGGTGACGTCGACGACCTTCCACTGGTCGCCGTCCTGGTAGCGGTAGTAGCCGTGGGCGTGCGGCGCGGGCAGGTCCGGCGAGTCACCGGGCACCGCGGTGTCCCGGAGCCCGAGCGGCTGCAGGATCCGCAGCCGCATCTGCTCGGCGTACGAGCGGCCGGCGGCCTTCTCGATCAGCAGCACGGCCAGGGTGTAGTTGGTGTTGGAGTAGCTCTGGTCGGCCCCGGGCTCGAACCGGGCCGGCTTCGCGAGGGCGAACCGGACGAGTTCCTCCGGCCGGTGGCTGCGGAACCGGTCGTCCACCCACGGCTTGCCCGCCGCCGGGATGCCCGGCACGAAGGTCCCGTCGGGGTCGAGGTCGCCGGTGTAGCTGGCCAGCCCGCTGGTGTGCCGGAGCAGCATCCGCACGGTGATCCGCCCGTCCAGTCCGAGCTCGGGCAGGTGGTCGGCCACCGGGTCGTCCAGCCCGATCGCCCGGTCGGCGACCAGCTGCAGCACCAGGGTCGCGACGAAGGTCTTGGTGGTGCTGCCGATCCAGAACCGTCCGTCCGGCGGCGGCGGCGCCGCCTCGCCGAGCTTGCGCACTCCGGCGGTGCCGGCCCACGCACCCCGCTCGTCGTGGACGCGCATCTGCACCCCGGCGAACCCGGCGTCGACGAAGTCCTCGACGGCCTTCTGCAGGTCGGGACGGTCCTGTCCGGTGGCGTTCTCGGCGGTGCGCAGGGATTCACTCATGGTCGTTTCCTCGTCTCGTGTCGGAACGTGCCGGGTACTGACCGCGACCGCGGCGCCGTGGGAGGTGCGACTGCGCGCACCTCCCACGGTCCGGTCGGCCGGGCGGTGGTGGTCAGAGGCTGCGGGCGGTGATGTCGCCGGCGGCGGTGGTCGCGCGGATGGTCACGGCCGCGTCGGCGCCGTCGGTGTTCTTCAGGGAGTTGGCGATCCGGCCGAAGGCGGTGCCGGCGTCCAGTGCGGCGGAGACGCCGTGGGCGACGCCGACCTCGATCGCGCCGGAGCCGGTGCGCAGCACGAGGGTGCCGCGGACGGCCTCGGTGATGCGGAGGTCGCCCTGCTGGGTGCTGATCTCGGCGGGGCCGGTGAGGCGGCCGAGGGTGACGTCGCCGGACTGGAGGGTGAGGCGGGCGGCGGACGCCTCGTCGAGTTCGACGGTGCCCTGCGCGATCTCGACGGCGACCTCGCCGAGCCGTCCGGTGCCGTGGAACTCGGCGGCGGCGCCCTTCGCCTCGATGCGGGAGCCGGCGGGCAGGTGGACGGTCACCGAGACGGTGCCGGAGGTGCCGAGGATCCGGTTCCTCGCCGCGGGGGCCTCGATCCGCAGCACCCCGTCGCGGTGGGCGACCTCGATCAGCTCGGCCGCCTTCACGTCGCGGCCCTTGGCGGCGTCCGCGGGCAGGACCTCGACGGTGGTGTCGGCCCGGTCGGCCGCGACGAGCCGGACACGGCCCGCGGGGATGTCGAGGACGACGGTGACCGGGGCGGGGGTGTTGAAGGTGTGCATCGTGCTCTCCTTGACTGGCTGCGCTGGTTTCTGACATTGGAAACGCTACGTTGCATTCCAAGTTGTGGCAACCGACTCGTTGCATAAAATCTCGATATCAGCAGGTCAGAGCCGGTAAATCGTTGCAACAGCCACGGAACTAACGCAACGTCACGCACGCAGCCCGTTGCAATGAATTGAGCGTGAACGCTACTCCGGGGGCGGGCCGACTCCGGTCGGTGGCGCTGCCGGGCTGCCGCCACCCGAGGTCGTTCAGCGCCGTGTTGAGCAGGACGACGTTGATGCCGCCCCGGCCGAGGAAGCCGAACGGGCGGCCCTCGGTAGGTCCTCGCTGTTCGGGCCGAGGTCGGACGCGCCGGAAGCCTTCGACTCGTACGAGCCGGCCGAAGGTCGGGGCTGGAACCACTTCGGGCGAAGGGGACGATCAGGCCGCCGACGCCGTAGAGCCCGAGGTTCCGGGCCAGCAGCGAGCCGGTGTCGGAGGGGCGGTACTTGACGCCACGCAGGACGCCGCGTTGACGGCGGCGTCGTCCGCCGTCCAGTGACGACAGAGGGGAAGGGGCGCCCTTCAGGCTCGCGGGGCTTCGGCCTGCCCCGCCGACCGGGCGTTCGCGTCCTTGCGCTCCGCGAGGAGGAACAGCACCACTGCGGCGGCGATGAGGCCGAGGCCGGCGGCGGTGCAGGCCGTGACCGTGCCGACGGACGCGTCGGCGATCCGCGGGAGGCCGTTGAGGGGGGCGAGGGCGTAGCAGCAGAGGGCGCCGTGGGCGCGAAGCCGCATCCCGGCCCGTCGCCCCCGCATCCACGGCGGTGTCCAGCCGGCCAGCACCGCCACCGGAATCGGCAGCAGGAGCGCGGTGGACACTGCCAGCGCCGTCCAGTGGTACAGCGGATCGCCGTTCACCACACCCCCTCCCAGATGATCACCAGCCTAGGCGGCATCGGCGCGGCACGTCCATCATCGAATGCCGCGAAGCTCCGCATGGCGCCCGCAGCTCCCGCGTGGCGCCACATGGCGCCACGCGACGCCATCGCAGACCGCCGGCATCGGACAGGGCGTGAGTGGCGCCACAGCAGGCCCGTCCATCCCGGCGCGTTTCCGCAGGCCAGGACCGCCCCCACTGCAAGGCGCCACGGATGACACCACACAGGCTTGCGTATGGCGCCATAATGGTGCCATCATGGCGTCACGAACCTGGACCACCTGGTCTCGCCGACGACCGACCGGGCGCAGCTCGACGGCCGGGTGTGCCGACCGCGGCACCCCGCACCACCTCCGCCCCCCCATCCACACACACCGCGTCCCACCAGCGGGGACGTCCTGCAGAGCCGAGAGGACGGGACAGCCGTGCCTTCTTTCACCACCCCCGAACCGATCTCCGTGACCGCCACCGTGGAGGCCGGTTCCGTCCGGCTCACCGCCGGCGACCGCACCGACACCGTCGTCGAGGTGCTGCCCCGCGACCCGCAGAAGGACCAGGACGTGCGGGCCGCCGAGCGGACCCGGGTCACCTGCACGGACGGCGTCCTGACCGTCACCACGCCCAAGCAGCCCTTCTCGCTCCGCCGCTCCGGAACCGTCGACGTGACGGTCGAACTGCCGACGGGCTCGCACGTCGCCGTGGCCGGCTCCTGGACCCAGGTGCTCGGCGAGGGCCGGCTCGGCGAGGTCCGGGTGAGGACCTCCTCTGGCGACCTCCGCTTCGACACGACCGGCGCGCTGCACCTGGAGGCCTCGCACGGCTCGATCACCGTCGACCGGATCGAGGGCGCCGCCGAGATCAGCACCAGCTCCGGCAGCGTGCGCGTCGGCACCGTGGACGGCCCCGCCACCCTGAAGAACGCGCACGGCACCACCACCGTCGGCACCGCCCTCGGCGACCTCCGGGTGCGCGGCACCAACGGCGACATCGACATCGCCCACGCCGAGGCGTCCGTCACCGCCAGCACCGCCCACGGCACCCTGCGCCTGGGTGAAGTCGTCCGCGGCACGGTGCAGTTGGAGACCGCCTTCGGCTCGATCGAGGTCGGCGTCCGCAAGGGCACCGCCGCCTGGATCGACGCCGCCTCCGGTTCCGGGCAGGTCCGCAACGCGCTCGCCGCCGCCGGAGCCCCGGCCAAGGCCGAGTCGGAGGCCGAGGACACCGTCAAGGTCAGCGCCCGCACCACGCACGGCACCGTCGACATCCTCCGCGCCCGGGCCTGACCCGCGGCAGCACCGGCACCACCGTCCCCGCTCCAGCCACGCCAGCCTTCAACCGGAGGGCCCCATGCCTTCGTCCGCCATGCCCGCATCCAGGACGGACCTCGACCAGCAGCCGCCCGCCGCGATCACCGCCGCCGGTCTGCGCAAGTCCTACGGCGACAAGACCGTCCTCGACGGCATCGACCTGCACATCCCGGCCGGAAGCGTCTTCGCCCTGCTCGGCCCGAACGGCGCCGGCAAGACCACCGCCGTCAAGATCCTCTCCACCCTCGTCTCCGCCGACGGCGGCACGGCCCGGGTGGCCGGTCACGACCTCGCCGCCGACCCGCAGTCCGTCCGCGCGGCGATCGGCGTCACCGGCCAGTTCTCCGCCGTCGACGGCCTGATCACCGGTGAGGAGAACATGCTCCTCATGGCCGACCTGCACCACCTCCCCCGGCGGGAGGGACGGCGCGTCGCCGCCGAACTGCTGGAGCGCTTCGACCTCGCCGACGCCGCGACGAAGCCCGCCTCCACCTACTCCGGCGGCATGAAGCGCCGCCTCGACATCGCCATGACCCTGGTCGGCACGCCGAGCATCATCTTCCTCGACGAGCCCACCACCGGCCTCGACCCGCGCTCCCGCCAGAACATGTGGCAGATCGTCCGCGAGCTCGTCGCCGGCGGCACCACCGTCTTCCTCACCACCCAGTACCTGGAGGAGGCCGACGAACTCGCCGACCGCGTCGCCGTGCTGAACGACGGCCGGATCGCCGCCCACGGCACCGCCGAGGAACTGAAGCGGCTCGTCCCGGGCGGCCACGTCCGG
Organism: Kitasatospora sp. NPDC085895; assembly: GCF_040702125.1. Lineage (NCBI taxonomy): Bacteria > Bacillati > Actinomycetota > Actinomycetes > Kitasatosporales > Streptomycetaceae > Kitasatospora > Kitasatospora sp. NPDC085895. Next base: position 127,278 of record NZ_JBFBJY010000007.1, read on the forward strand.
CTCCGCTTCACCGACCCGACGGCGTACCGGTCGGCCGCCTCCGCCCTCCGTGACGTCACCCGCCACGACGAGGCGCTCGCGCTGCAACTCCCCAGCGACGGCAGCCAGCGCGACCTGCGCGCCGTCCTCGACCGGCTGGACGCGGCCGGCGTCGAGGCCGACGAACTCACCGTGCACACCCCCGACCTCGACGACGTGTTCTTCGCCCTGACCGGCGGCACCACCGTCCCCCACCAGGCCGAGGAGGCCTCCCGATGACTTCCCTGTCCCTCGCCGTCCGCGACTCCTCGACGATGCTGCGCCGCAACCTGCTGCACGCGCGCCGCTACCCGTCACTCACCCTGAACCTGCTGCTCACGCCGGTCATGCTGCTGCTGCTCTTCGTCTACGTCTTCGGCGACGTGATGAGCGCGGGCATCGGGGGCGTCGGGGCGGACCGGGCCGACTACATCGCCTACATCGTCCCGGGCATCCTGCTGCTGACCATCGGCGGCACCACGATCGGCACCGCGGTCTCCGTCTCCAACGACATGACCGAGGGCATCATCGCCCGCTTCCGGACCATGGCGATCCACCGCGGTTCCGTCCTGATCGGGCACGTCGTCGGCAGCGTGCTGCAGTGCGTCGCGAGCGTGGTCCTGGTCGGCGCCGTCGCGGTGGCGATCGGCTTCCGCGCCAAGGACGCCACCGCCCTGGAGTGGCTGGCGGCGCTCGGGCTGCTGACCCTGGTCGCCCTGTCGCTCACCTGGATCGCGGTCGGCATGGGCCTGGTCAGCCCGAACGCCGAGGCGGCCAGCAACAACGCCCTGCCGCTGATGGTCCTTCCGCTCCTCTCCAGCGCCTTCGTCCCCGTCCACTCCATGCCCGGCTGGTTCCAGCCCGTCGCCGAGTACCAGCCGTTCACCCCCGCCATCGAGACGCTGCGCGGCCTGCTGCTCGGCACCGGGATCGGCAACAACGGGTGGATCGCCCTCGCCTGGTGCCTGGCCCTCACGGTGCTCGGGTACCGCTGGTCGAAGCGGGTGTTCGACCGCGACCCGAAGTGACCGCACGGACTGCGGCCCCGCAGTCCCGCCCGTTCGAGGGGCGGCGTGTCCGACACCGAGTCGGTGCACGCCGCCCTTCGTCCGGGTCAACGGCCTGCGGGCATGCCGGTGGTCGGAGGTGTCAGCCGAGGTGGCGGGCGAAGAACCGCAGCGTGCTGTCGAGTTCGAAGTCCGGGACCTCGGAGTGCTTGCCGGGGTTGGCGTGCAGTGTCTTCTCGACCGAGCCGAGGGCGTCGAAGAGCGCCAGGGCCGCGGCCCGCGGCACCCTCTCGTCGTCCCACTGGAGGAGGAACTCCACCGGGACGGTGATCCTCGCGGCGTCCCCGGCCGAGGCCAGGGCCCCGCCCAGGCCCAGGACCGCGGCCCGCACGCGGGGCTCGGCCGCGACGAACGGGACCCCGAGTCCGCAGCCCAGCGACACCCCCCAGTAGCCCACCGGCCCGGCGCCGACGTGCTCCAGTTGCTGGACGGCGTCCAGCAACGACCGCCACTCCGGAACGGTCCGGCGAGAGACCAAGGCCTGGAACTCGGCGATCAGCCGGGCCAGGTCCTCCCCCGCCTCGGCGCGGGCCCGGTTCTCGGTCGCGATCCGGTCGAACTCCTCGTCGACCGGCCGGCCACCGTGGCCGGGCACGTCGACCGCGACCACGACGAAGCCGCACTCGGCGGCGAGACGACGCGCACGCGTCTCGATGTCGGGGGCCTTCTTGTGCTGGCCGCCGCCGTGCCCCATCACGATCAGGGGGCGGCCGCCTGCGGCACCTTCCGGTGTCCACAGCACGCCGGGCACCCCTTCGAGTTCGAAGAGCTGTTCGCGGACACCGCGGGACGACGAGTCGGAGATGAAACGCATGGTTCGGGCCTTTCGGGACGCCTTCGGCGGGCGTCCCTAGGCCATGCGAGGGAGGGAGGCCCGACCTGTCACAGTGTTGATCGGTCTCACCTCCTCGATTTCGCAACGGCGCACGGCGGCACAGAAGGTATCACGAGAGGCATCCCGAGACGATCGAGCCCGCATGCCGCCGCTCGCACCGACCGTTCCCACCAACCTATGGACATCCAGCGGGAATTGAGCGGAATGATCAACCTGCTAGGGTGGCCCGATGGCATCGGTCAGGCAGGTTCAGGTCACGTTCGACTGCGCGGATCCCGAGCGCGTCGCCCGTTTCTGGTGCGAGGTGCTGGGGTACGTCGTACCGCCGCCGCCGGAGGGGTTCGCCACGTGGGACGACTACCACCGCTCCCGGCCGGCCGAGGACCGGGGCGCCTGGTTCGCGTGCAGCGACCCGACGGGTGCGGGCCCGCGGCTGTACTTCCAGCGCGTTCCCGAAGGCAAGGTCGTCAAGAACCGCGTCCACCTCGACGTGCGGGTCGGCACCGGCCTCGTGGGTGAGGAGCGCCTGGCCGTGCTCGAGGCCGAATGCACGCGACTGCTGGCGCTCGGCGCGGTGCGCGAACGCCTGCTGTACGACGGCAACGACGCCTGCATCGTCATGCAGGACGTCGAGGGCAACGAGTTCTGCCTCGACTGACCGTCCTCCGACCGGGCTCAGCGGGCACGGCGCCGCAGCGCCAGCACCCCGCCGACCGCCGCTGCGGCCAGCGCCGCGAGCAGGCCGAGCACCCACGGCAGTGCGGAACTTCCGTTCGCGGCGGGCGTGGTGGCCAGCGGGACGACGGCCGGTGATGCCGCCACCGGCGGTGCCGGGCTCGGCGAGGACGCCGGGCTCGCGCCCGGCGACGGCGGGGCGGCCACCGACGGCGCCGAGGGCGACGGTGAGCCGGACGGTGCCGGGAGCGGCGAGCCCGGCGTCCCGGCCGCTCCCGGCGTACGGGGTGTGCTCATCCGCGGGCTCGGCGTGCCGGTCGCGCCGCCGCCGGTGGCCCGGGAGGGCTCCCGGGCGGGGGTGCCGCCGGTGAACTCGTAGGTCACACCGCCCATCGTGGTGCCTCTGACCATCCCGCACGGCCCGTCCATGTAGGCGTAGGCGCCCAGTTCGTACAGACCGTCGGGGCTGCCCACCGGCATCGACAGGGTCTCGTGCAGCACGTGGACACCGCGGGTCAGCCTCCCGAACTCCACACGGGTGGAGACCCAGGTGCCGAGGTCTCCGGGCCGGGTGGCCGGCCGCCAGGTGAACGAGAACCGGTGCGACGGGCCGCCGTCCACGCTCAGCGACACCGTCGGCGGCCGACCGGGCGTGTAACCGCCCTGCTGCCGCACCGGGATGACCATCGTTTCGAACGCGCTGGAGCTCTGGTCGGGGGCGTCGAGATGCATCCTGTTGTCGATCGTCAGCGAATTCCCCATCCGCACCTTGGGAACGCTGCCGGTCACACCGTCGATCCTGTAGGTGCCGCCCGCCTCCGGCGTGCACCCGTCCGCGTGCGCCACACCTGCACCGGTCGCCGCACACAGGGACATCGCAAGGGCCAGCGTCAGGCCGCGTCTCGTCATGGCCCCGCATCATTGGGCCGCCCGACCGCACTTGGGACAGCGGTACCGCCGCAGCGGCCTTTCCCTTCGCCCCCCTGCGTGCAGCCTGCCGGTGGACAGTTCGAGCACGTGCTCCTATCCTGAGCGATCTCTGCGTGTGACCAGCACCGCAGGCGTGATTGGTGGGGACACGCAGTGAACTCTGAACCCGGTCGTGATGACGCGCGCCCGCGCGCCCTGGCCTACAGCGGACCGGTCGCAGATCCCCGCCGACTGGCCCTGGCCGCCCAGGTGCTGATCGGTGTGCAGGCCGCCGCACAGCTGGCCGTGGCGCTGGCCGGTGGCACCGAGTCGGAGTTCTTCGCACGATTCGTGCCGATCTCCATGCCGCTGTTCCTCGCCACCGTCGTCGTGTTCCTCTGCTGGTTCCGGCGCTGCCGCCTCAATGCCGAACTCTTCGCGCCCGGAACCCACAAGTACTCGGCGGGGCTTGCCGTCGGTGCATGGTTCATCCCCGGGGCGATGTGGTGGATTCCGCGCCGGATCGCGCTGGACGTCTGGCGCGCGACCTCCCCCACCGGCGGAACGTGGTTGATCGACGCCTGGTGGGCGGCGTGGCTCGCCAAGACCGTCGGCGGCGCCGTCGCCCTGCGACTCGGCGCCCGCCCCTACGGCTATTCGCCCTACGACGCGACGGCCGGCATCGTCGCCGCGATCCTCGCCGTCCTGGTGATTCGGAAAGTGACCGCCCGACAGGACAGCAAGGTGCGCGCCGATCTGGATGCTCTGCCGTTCACCAGGACGGCCCGGGTCTGACGTCGGTTCCGTTCTCCGTGCAGGCCGGTCGGGCTGGGATACTCGCGGGCATGGCTGACGACACCGGTGCACCGACCGCTGCGGCTGCACCACCCGGCGCTCCGCCGCCCGCCTCCCCGCCGGCCGGACCGCAACGAGCGGCACGCGTGCCCGGCCGGCGCACCGCGGGCGTGGTCGGCTTCGTGGCCGGTGCGGCGGTGGTCGGTCTGGTGTGGGGCATCGGCTCCGGCAGTCCGGCGTTCGCCGGGCTGTTCTCGCTCAGCGGCACCGTGACGCTGCCGACCGGGCTGACGCGCACGTCCGACGAGTGCACCGGCACCGGCGGATACGCCGGCATCGCGCAGCACACGGCCGTCGCCGTCTACGACGACCACGGCAAGCTCCTCGCCACCGGCACCCTCGGCCCCGGTAGGTCGTCGAAGGCGGCCCAGTGCGACTTCCCCGTAGAGATCGCCGACGTCCCGAAGGGCGGGGCGTACTACCAGGTCGAGCTCGACCACCGGGTGCGGTTCAACGTGCCGCGCGAGCGGGCGGAAGGCGGTCCGTTCCGCGTCGCGCTCCAGTGACCGGGCACGGCCCGGGGCGGACTCGACGCAGGCCCACCCCGCCGGGACGCATGCGTGACATCGATCTCGCGCCCTCCGGTGAAACCTGAACGCCCGTCGAGGCGTGTAACTCTCCGGAAGATCCGATGGAGGGGGGCCGTCGTGCGACGGACATCGATGGCGGGCGGGGCACTGGGCGGGGTTCTGCTCCTGGCCGCGTGCAGTGGCGGCGGGGCCGGAGGCGGTACGGACGCCGCCGGGGCGGGGGGCGCCGGCGGCGGCACGGGCGGTGCGGCGAAGGCGTCCGCGGCGGTGCTGTCGATCGAGCCGAAGGACGGTGCGCAGAACGTGGCACCGGGCGGGGTCAAGGTGTCGGTGGCGACCGGCAAGCTGACCGAGGTCGCGGTGACCGGCGCGGACGGCAAGCCGGTCGAGGGTGCGATGGCCGCCGACGGTCTCAGCTGGATCCCGGCCACCGGTGGTCTCACGGTCGGTGCGGCCTACACGGTGAACGCCAAGGCCGTGGACGCCGCGGGCGTCACGACCGCCGCCACCAGCCGGTTCACCACCCTGACCCCGTCGAAGACCGCCGAGGTCGAGGACAACGTCGTCACCGGCCGGACCTTCGGCGTCGGCATGATCATCTCGGTGCGGTTCGGCGTGAAGGTCAAGAACAAGGCGGAGGCCGAGAAGGTCGTCACCGTGGAGGCCTCGGACGGCACCGAGGTCAGGGGCCACTGGTTCGACAACGACACCCGCCTCGACCTGCGGCCCGCCGCGTACTGGAAGTCCGGCACCACGGTGCAGATCCACCTGCGGACCAAGGGCGTGGAACTCGCCCCCGGTGTGTACGGTGCGACCCAGCGCGACGAGCACTTCACCGTCGGCCGCAAGCGGATCAGCGAGGTCGACGCCCGAACCCACCGGATGGTGGTCACCGAGGACGGCAAGCCCGCCCAGACCATCCCGATCACCGCGGGCACCGACGACAACCCGTCCTGGAACGGCACCATGGTCATCTCCGAGATGAGCCGGATGGAGAAGATGACCTCCCGCGGCCAGGTCGGGCTGGTGGGCGAGGGCTACGACGCCGTCGAGCCGCACGCGATGCGACTGACCACCAGCGGCACCTACCTGCACGGCAACCCGAAGGCCGCCGCGGCCGTCGGCCGCTCCAACATCAGCCACGGCTGCATCGGCATGGTCGACTCCGAGGCCGGCGACGACGACTCACCCGCCGGCAAGGTCTACGCCGCCTCCCTGGTCGGCGACGTCGTCATCATCCGCAACTCCGTCAAGAAGCAGCCCCTCGACCCCGCCAACGGCCTCAGCGGCTGGACCATGCCCTGGTCCCAGTGGTGACGGAAGGCGGCGCCGGGCGCCGGGGCCGGTCCTGCGGAGGTGGTCACGGGCGGCTCCAGGTCCGGCACACGGGCTCGTGCCAGGTCGTGCGGATGACCGTGCCGCCCTGCGAGATGCGCTCGCTCGACCAGGTCCGACAGCACCGACCGCCGCTGCTCGGCCCGGCGTTCGGGGGTCGCTCGGCACGGCCCTGAGCGGAGCGGACGGGTGCGGTGCGGGCCGCCGCGGAGCGGACCGGCGCGGAGCGGACCGCCGCGGAGCGGACCGCAGTGGCGGGGGTGGGGGCGGGGGGCGCGGCGGGACGGCGGCGACGAGGGCGGCGGCTGTTCGTGGATGTCGTCATGCCGCAGGCTCTGCCCGCCCGGGAGGCCCCATGAACCCGGCCTTCACTCGAACGGAGTAACGCGCGGCGGAGCGACGACGTCCGTCCGCGCCATGTGCCCACAGGGGGCGACGATCTGCAGTTCCGTCAGTTCCGCGACCCGAACACCGGCTCGACGCAGCGGTCGTACTCCGTCCAGCAGTCCTGGCTGCACCCCAGCCACTGGTCGTAGTCGTCCGCCAGGGGTAGAGGACGCCGACGCGAGGCGGGGCACGCGATCGGGCGTTCGACCCGTTCCGCCGTCCTGGCGACACACCAGCGACACACCAGAGGCGATCCGTGCGGCGGTCGCGGGCCGGTCGTGGCGGCGCCGGTACGGTGACCGGATGAACCCGCCGATCATCGACTCGAAGCCGGTCCTCCGGCACACCGACCTGCTCGCCGCCGGCCTGCGCGAGGCGGCAGCGACCCGGATCACCGAGCTGCGCCGGGCCCTCGGCCCGGTGCCGGCCGGGCCGGCCGATCGGCACCGCTGGGAACTGCTCCTCGACGACGACCGTCGGCGCCTCCTCGCCGAGCACGACGACCTGGTCCGTCTCCGGGACGCCGCCGGCCGGGCCTGGTCCGAGGACCGGTTGGCCGACCTGGTGGCCCTCGCCCGCCACTACCGCCGGGGCCTGCGGCTCGGCGACGACCTCGTGGACGCGGCCCGCCGGATCGCCGCCTTCACCGACGCCCACCCCGACTGGGGTCTCGGGATCCGCCTCCCCGCCTCCCGGTAGTGGCGGCAACGGGCCGATCCACGGTCCCGTCCCGCTGGTCAGCCACCTGCGTGCCGCATCACGCCGGTTGATCTCCGCGTCCGACGATCCCGCGGGCAGCCCGCCGGTCGGGGGTCCGGTGTCGGCCCTCGCCTGCTCGGTGCGTGCGGGTCAGAGCCTGCGCAGCACGGTGACGACCTTGCCGAGGATGGTGGCACGGTCGGCGGGGATCGGCTCGAAGCCGGAGTTGTGGGGCATCAGCCAGCTGCGGTTGCCTTCGCGGCGGAGCCGTTTGACGGTGGCTTCGCCGTCGATCATGGCGGCGACGATGTCACCGGGATCCGCGGTGGGCTGGCTGCGGACGACGGCCCAGTCGCCGTCGCAGATCGCGGCGCCCGTCATGCTGTGGCCGACGACCCGCAGCATGAACACGTCGCCGGTGCCGGTGAGCCTGCGCGGGAGGGTGAAGACGTCCTCGGTGTCCTGTTCGGCGAGGACGGGTCGACCCGCGGAGATCCGGCCGACGACGGGGACGTCGACCAGGCCGGTGTCCTCGCCCTCACGGGTCGGCGGTTCGTATCCGGCCTTGCCGCGCACCCGGTAGGCACGGGGAATGTGCGGGTCGCGCAGGAGCAGGCCCTTGCGTTCCAGCGCACCGAGTTGGTGGGCGACGGAGGACGTGGAGCTCAGGCCGACGGCCTGGCCTATCTCCCGCATGCTCGGCGGGTAGCCCCGCTCGGCCACCGCGGTGGCGACGTAGTCGAGGACGGCCCGCTGCCGGTCGGTCAGCCGGTCCGGATGGCGTCCCGGCGGATTCGCAAGGCTCATGCCGGACCCCTTCCGTCGATCCTGAGTCGGACTCTAATCGCATCGTCGGGCCTTAGGAACCATGAGCCGGTCCGACGCGAGCCTCGGCCGCCCGGCGCGGCTGCGGCTACGCCCGAGGGGGCCGGCATCCCCGATGCCGGATCAGCCGCCGCTCGGGACGGGACCGGCTCCGCAGGCGCGTCGACCTCACGCCCGGCCCGAGACGATATCGATCCGCCGGCTCAATGTAAGAAATTTTCCACTGTCTGCATGATTTTCGCCTGCCGCTTGTTTACGGTGGCGCGATCAGCAGGCCTCCGCCACGGCCGATGGAACGGGAGCCCGGCCATGACACTCGCCTCCGCGTCGCGGACGCCACGGCCGACCTGCCGGGGCGGGCGTGTCGTCGAGGCTCCGCGTCAGGACGGGGCGAGGACGCAGAACTCGTGGCCCTCCGGGTCGGCCAGGCACGTCCACGGGACCTCGCCCTGGCCGAGGTCGAGGTCGGTGGCGCCGAGGGCCCGCAGCCGCGCCACCTCCGCCGCCCCGTCGCCGCCGGGGTACGGCAGCAGGTCGAGATGGACGCGGTCCGGCACGGTCTTCACGTCGGGCGTGCGGAGGAACTCGAGGTACGGGCCGGTGCCCTTCGCGGAACGCAGCACCGCCTGATCGTCGGTCACCTCGTGCAGGGTCCAGTCCAACGCCCCGTCCCAGAACCGGGCCATGGCCCGCGGATCCGTGCAGTCGACGACCACCGCGGCGATCGGTCCGGTGTCCCGGTAGACCTCGCGGGGCTCCAGCACGCAGAACTCGTTGCCCTCGGGGTCGGCGAGGACCGTCCACGGCACGTCGCCCTGGCCCACGTCGGCGGGCGTGGCGCCGAGGGCCCGGAGCCGCGTGACCAGCTCCGCCTGATGGGCCCGGGAGGTGGTGGCGAGGTCGAGGTGCACCCGGTTCTTCGTCGCCGTCCCGGCCTCCGGGACGGGAACGACGTCGACGCCGAGGAAGACCGGGTCCGGCCAGACGAGGCCGCCGGCGGGTCCGACGTAGGTGGTCGCACCGGGGTGGTAGGCACTCCAGCCGAGCGCCTCCGCCCAGAACCGGCCGACCGCTCGCCCGTCGAGGGCCTTGATGTTCACCATCACGGGTCGCAGTGCCATGCGGCCGATCCTATGCGCCGCACCGCCACCACCCCGGCACACGCACGCGCACGTGCGGTGCGGGCCCCTGAGGTGCCGTCACCCCGGGCTCAGTGGGCGGCGTCGCGGCGGGAGACCTCGAAGGCCGTCCGGGCGCGCGGGAGGAGCGGGCCGGGGGAGCGGCGGACCCGGCCCTGCGGGCCGAGCGGGTTGCGTCGGCCGGGACGGTGGCTGCCCCGACGGGCGGCGGGTACGACGATCGGTCGGCTCGGCCTCACGGCTTCCTCCAGGTGGTTCGCGGTCGGAAGTAGTGGGCGGCTACCCGCCGTTCGGGCGGTGAAGCACTGCCCCGCCACCCCGCGCCGCACCCCGCACCGCTCGTTTCCCGGTTCCGGCGGGCAGACGCGGGGTCTGGCACCGCGACCCGCCGGGCCGCCACCGGGACCCCGACCCGCGTCGGTTGCGAGTCGCCCGGACGGGCCGCGGCAGCCGGACCGGCCGAGGAGTCCCCGCCCGTCCCGGCGGGCGGCCGCCGGACGAAGTGATCCCATGCCCGCCGCACCCGGCACGTGGCTACTGACCTGCCCCCGGACCGCACCCGATGGACCGGGTGCATCCGGTGCACCCACCGAGGCCGCGCATGCTCGCCGCCGAACTCACCGCGCTGGCCGGCCGCACCGCCGACCACGGGGTCGCCGCGGCGGCCGAACGGCTGGCCGCGGTGTCCCGCGGGCACGCGGCGTGGATCCTCGGTCGGCTCCCGGCCCGGCCGCGCACCGCACCCACCCGGGCGGCCCGCGAGCGCCGCACGGCCCGGGGCCCCGCGGACGGCCCGACGCTGCTCGCCGACCTGCGGCGGGTGCACGCCCTGGCCGGTGACAACGCACTGCTCTGGGACGCCCTGTGCTGCGCGGCCCCCGCCGCCGGCGACCGCACCCTGCTGGACCTGGCCGCACTCTTGTCGCCCCCGCACGGCCGAGCAGCTGCGCTGGAGCCGCAGCACCGTACGCGCCCTGGCGTCGCAGGCGCTGACCGGCCGCGACGTCCCCTGGCGGCGCAGGGAGGCCGTGCTGTTCGCCGTCGACCGCGCCGAGGATCCCGGCAGCCGGCTGCTGGCGGACGCGACCGCGGACGACGCGTGAGCGGACGGGGCCGGACAGCACGCTTCCGCGGGCCGGCCCGTCTCGGCCGGCCCGCGGGGGTGGAGCGGGGCGGGCGGTCAGTCCTCGCCGAGCACGGCGTAGAGCTCGGCCTCGCGCCGCCACGGCGCGTCGCCGTCCGGCTGCGGTGCATGCGCCTCGCTCCGGCCGCCTGCCGTGCCCCCGCGCCGTTCGTCGGCGAAACGGCGGCCCGGCCGGACGGACGGGGCTTGGCGGTTCCTCAGGGTGTCGCGCTGTTGCGACTCCGTCATCACCGAACTCCTCGGTCGTGGTCTCCCTGTCTCGTGGTCACCGGGCGCCTACCCGGGCCCCGCCGGAAGAACCGCGGCACCCGCCGACGGTCCGTCAGGAACGCCCTCTCCCGCCTGCTGCCTGCGGTTTGCCGGAATTCCTGCGGGGCACACGCGGACCGGTCAGGAAGGAGCGACCATGAACCGCGAGAGCCGGCCACTGCACGACATGGGCGGGGCCGTCGGCCCGGCGGACACCGCCGGCCACGAGGAGGACCGCGAGCGGACGGACGGTCCCGAGCGGGAGCCCGCACCGATCGGCAAGGGCGGCACCCCGAACGTCGCCGGCAGCGACGAGCAGCAGCCCGAGATCGCCGAGGGTCCCGTTCCCGGCGTCCGGCCCGGCGAGGACGAGCGCCGCGGCCGGCGGTCGCCGGTGGAGATCGACGCCCCGGGGCCGCCCGGGGAACGGCCCGCCGAGGATCCGCCGCCGGTCGGCGACACCCCCGCCGCGGACCCGGAGCGGATCCACGGGCACGATCCGGGCGCCGAACCCGAGGACGAGGGCATCCCCGACCTGGCGGACGGCTCGCCCGGCGCCCGTCGGGCCGAGGATCCGCAGCGGATGCCGGTGCCCGGTGAGGCGCCGGTGGCCGCCGAGTCCTTCGGTGTGACGGGGGCCGAGCAGGCCGAGGGCCGGTCGCTGGACGAGCGCCTCGCGGCGGAGGAACCCGAGGCCGACTCCGTCAACGGCCCGCCCGACCCGGAGGCCGGGCAGCTGACCCTGGACGACGAACGCCGCGACACCACCGGGACGGCCGACGGCGAGACGGTCGGCCTCGGGCCGGAGGAGCGCGCCGTCCGGCTGCGCCGGGTGGAGCAGGTCGACCTGCCGCCCGACGGCGAACCACCCGGGGAGTGAGCACGGCACCCGGCGGCCTCGCCCGGTCGGAACGCACCGACGGGCGGGGCCGCCCGGCATGGTCCGTCCGCGCGTACTGGTCCCGCGTCAGCGGGCACCGCGCAAACCGGCACCGCGCAAACCGGCACCGCCCTGCCGCCGTACCGACCGCCGAGGGGAGACCGGTCGGTACGGAGGTCCGGCGGGGCGGTGCCGGGTCCACCTGCGAAGGTGCGATGCGTCTGCCCCGGGCGGTGCCCGGCAAACCGGTGAGAGCGGCAAACCCGAGAGGCTGCTCCGCCTGCCGCTTCAGTTCCGCCAGCGCAGCACGGCACCGACGCCGCCGACCGGTCCCTCGGCACCGTCCGGCACCGTGACCGCCTCGGCGCGCGAGGCGATCGCGCAGCGCAGCAGCGCGTCGCCGGCCTGCGCGCGCTCGGGACGGCGGACGCCCATGCTGCGGACCTCGCCGCGGTCCATGCCGATGTGCTCGGGTTCGGGTCCGATCCAGACCTCGCGGCCGGCGTCCGGACCGTCGCCGCGGAGCAGCAGGGTGGCGAGCTGGTGCTGCTGGGCGGCGGCCGCGACGGCGGGCACGCCCTCGGCGGCGGCTCCCGGCGCGAGCTCGGTGCCGGTGCCGTCCGTCCGGTGTTCGCCGGGGCGGCCGGTGCCGTTGCGGAACCGTTCGAGGATCTCGTCCGCGTGGTGCCGACTGAAGTCCTGCCACGCCTCGTCGAGCCGCCGTTCGAAGGTGTCGGTGTGGATGCCGTCGGCGCGGCCGCCGCCGTCGATCTCGACGGTGCGCGGTTGCAGGTCCTGGGGCAGCCGCTCGTGGACGGCGCGCCGCTCGCGGGCGTCGCCGGTGAGGACGACGAGGTCCGCGCCGCAGTCGGAGCGGGCTTCGGCGAGCCGGTCGGCGATCGCGTCGGCGGACCGGTCCCAGGCGTCCTGGGCACGGTGCCGGTAGTGCCATTCGTAGCGGTCCGCGGGCGGGGCGCGGTGGCCCCTGCTCTGCCAGATCGTGCCGTCGACGGTGCCGAGCGGCTCGGGCCTGCCGAGGCGGCGGCGCTCCAGGTCCGCGCCGGTGCGGTCGACCGCGACGACCAGGCAGTCGGCGGTCGCGGCCTCCAGGCGGCCCAGCAGCGGGGCCAGACGGGGCAGCGGCCCCCAGGCGGCCTCCACGCCCGGGGGTGCGGTGGTCAGGGGTACGTCGAGCACGACCTCGCCTCCGGCGGCGAACAGGGCCCGGCCGGGCGGGGAGCCGGAGACCGGCTCGTCCGCGAGGTGTTCAGCGACCGCCCGGCAGGTGCGGGGGTCGGCGCCCAGGTCGATGAGCTCGCGCACCGCGGTCCGCTGCAGCAGCACCTGCCGCTGCCGGGCGTCCTCGGTGGTGCGGGAGGTGTCGAGGCAGACCGTGGCCCAGGGGCCGGGCCTGCCGATCAGCGGTTCGAGGAAGCCGAGGTCCATGGAGTTCTCCGTGTGTCGGTGCGGGCCGGTGACGGCGGCCGTGCGGGCCGGTGGCGGTGCCGACCGGGTGTCGGTGCCGGCCGGTGGCGTCGCGGCGGATCGGTGGCGCGGCGGATCGGTGGCGTGGTGCGCTCCCCGCGGGAGGGTCGGTGCTGCTTCCCTGTCGGGCGGCTGCCCGGCAGGGCGGGCGGAAAACGGGCGCGGTTCCCCGGGATCGCCCGCGGCGGCGGGCCGTCTCAGTGCGGAAGGCGGAGCGTGGCGCGGGGGGCGGCCCGGTACACCTCCCGGTAGAAGGCGGCGAACCGGCCGAGGCGGGCGAAGCCCCAGCGGGCGACGATCTCGGTGACGGTGGCGGTCACCGGGTCGGCGGCGAGCAGGTCGCGGTGGGCCGCGTCCAGACGCACCCTGCGCAGGTGGGTGAGGGGCGTGGTGTCCAGGTGGCGCCGGAAGGCGTACTGCAGGGCGCGCGGCGTGACGAAGGCGGCTGCGGCGATGTCGGCGAGGACGATGTCGTCGGCGGCGTGGGACTCCATGGAGGCGACGGCGCGGCGCACCGGGTCGGGGGCGGTGGTCGCCCCGGGCGCGGGCAGCGGCGCGGTGTCCGGGTCGGCGGCGTCGGGGAGGACGGTGAGCGCCACCTGCACCAGGACCCGGGCGGTGCGGCCCGGCGGGATCGGGGTGGGGCCCTGCGTCTGCCGGAGGCACGCGGCGGCGCAGCGCAGGACGGCGTCCCACAGGTCGGCCGCCACCGTGTCGAGGACGTAGGCGCCCACCCGCATCTCGCGCGGCGGACCGCCGGCGGTCGGCCCGGCGGGCCCGGGCGGGGCCGCGTGGGCGGGACCGGCTGGCTGCCGGGGTGCCACCTCGTCCGGTGGCTGCGGCCGGGCGGGCTGGACCACCGGCGGTGGCGGACGGCCCTGGGGGATCGACGCGGAGCGAGCGGCACCGGCCATCACGGACCACCTCCTCGACGGCGGCAGGGGGCGGCCGGCCGGTACCGGGAGGATCGGCGCCGCACCCTCTCCCTTCGAGGCTGCGCCCTGGGCGGAGCCGAAACGCGTTCAGCCCCACCAATGGCCGACCGGACCCGCCGCCGGCGGGCTCCCGGCGTCGGCCGGGCGTCGGTCGGCCTCGGCACGGGCGTGGGCCTCGGCCTCGGCCTCGGCGAGGACGTCGAGCACCGCGGCAGCCACCGAGGCCGCCGCGGTCACCGCACGGTGGGCGGCGGGCAGGTCGCCGGACTCCCAGGACTCCACCGCGCCGGCTGCGAGCTCCCGCAGCTCGGTCAGCTTCGCCAGGGCGGTCTGCGGCAGGACACCGGTGTCGGTCGGGGCATGGGTCATCCGCCCATCATCGGCGCGGCACCGGGCGGCGGCCGTTCACGACACGCGCCCGCCCCACTCGGCGACCGGATGGCCGACGGGCCCGATTGCCCCGTTAGAACCCGGAGCGGTCGGGCAGACGCGTCGCGGACCTGTTGGACGAGAAGACTGGAGGCCCGGCATGAGCATGGTGCAAGAGTCCGTCGAGGTCGAGGTTCCGCTGCACACCGCGTACAACCAGTGGACGCAGTTCGCGGACTTCCCGCGCTTCATGGAGGGCGTGGAGGAGGTCACCCAGATCGACGAGCGGCACAACCACTGGAAGACCAAGGTCGCCGGGGTGAGCCGCGAGTTCGACACCGAGATCGTCGACCAGCTGCCCGACGAGAAGATCGCCTGGCGCACCGTGGGCGGGGACGTCCAGCAGATGGGTGTGGTGACGTTCCGGCGTCTCGACAACGACCACACGATGGTGCGGCTGGCTTTGGACTTCGAGCCGGACGGCGTCGCCGAGAAGGCCGCCGACATGATGGGGATGGTCGACCGCCGCGTCAAGGGCGACCTGCGGCGGTTCAAGGCGTTCATCGAGGACCAGGGCATGGAGTCCGGCGGCTGGCGCGGCCGGATCTCCCCCGGCAGTTCCTGACCCGGGCAGCGCCGGCCCGGGGCCGGACGACCCGGGTACGCACGGACGGGCCGTCGCGGAACACCGCGGCGGCCCGTCCGTGCGGGGCGCCACGCGTGAGCGAGGGGCCGCGGGGTAGGCGCGCGGCCAGGCAGCACGGCACCAGCGAGCCCGAGGAGGAGTCATGCCGGCCGGTTCGAGCAAGAAGCGGGAACGCCAGTACGAGCACATCAAGGACAGCGCGCTGGACCGCGGCGAGAGCGAGGAGCGGGCGAAGGAGATCGCCGCCCGGACGGTCAACAAGGAACGTGCCCGGCACGGCGAGTCGAAGACCGCCAGCCGCAGCTCCGTCCAGGACATGTCCTCCTCCCGGCGCGGCGGGCAGCGCTCGCACTCCGGCGCCCAGGGGCCCACCTACGACCAGCTCTACAACGAGGCCAAGCAGCGGGGCATCCACGGCCGTTCGAAGATGAACAAGAAGCAGCTCGCCGACGCACTCGGCCGCTGAGCGCCCGCGGTCCCCGGAGGACGGCCGGTGCCCCGACGGCGCCACCGCCCCTCCGGGGGCCGCTCCACCTCCCGCAAGCCCCCGGTCCCGGCACCCGGGCGGGCGGCACGTCCGGAGGACCCCTGATGGACACCTCTGCCGAGAAGGCACCCTGCAGCACGGCGCCCGCACCGTCGGGGCCGGCCCCGGATCCGGACGCGGAGCTGGACGCCGCCCTGACCGAGACCGTCCGCCGGACGGGCGCGTCCGCGGGCGCGGTCTACCTCCTCGACCGGGAGCCCGTGCTGGTGATGGCGGTCGCCTTCGGGCTGCCGTCGGGGCTCGCCGCGGCCTGGCGGCGCGTCCCGCTGTCCGCGCCGCTGCCGGTCTGCGACGCCGTCCAGGAGGAGCGGTTCGTGTGGGTCGGCTCGCAGCAGGACCTGGCCCGGGCGTACCCCCGGCTCGCCGCCACCCTGCCCCACCCGCTGGCGCTCGCGGCGACCCCGCTGACCGGGACCCGCAAGGTCTGGGGTGCGCTGGTGCTGCTCTTCCCCGCCGACCACCCGCAGCGCGCCACCGTCCGCGAACGCGGCCACGTCACCACGCTGGGCCGCCGGATCGCCCGGCTGCTCGACGACGCGGAACGGCCGCCGCGCCTGCCCGACGCGCCGCGCACGGCCCCCGACCTGTCCACCGGTCAGGGGCCGGGCCGGCCGGAGCCGGCCGCCGCGGACTTCGCCGAGCGGCTGCCCGGGGCGAGCCTCGCCCTCGACCTGGAGGGGCGGATCGCGTACGCCAGCGCGGGCTCCGCCGAGGTGCTCGGCCGCACCCCGGAGCAACTGCTCGGCGCTCTGCCCTGGCTGGCCCTGCCGTGGCTCGACGACCCGGCCGTCGAGGACCGCTACCGGACGGCCGTGATCAGCCGGGAGCCCACCGCGTTCACCGCGCTGCGGCCGCCCGACACCTGGCTGGAATTCAGGCTCTACCCCGACCACAGCGGCATCAGCGTCCGCGTCACCCGCGCAACCGCCGACCCCGGCGCGGACGGCGCGCACGACCCGGCGGACGGGCACCGGCCGGACGGCGAACGCCAGGGCGGCCGCCTCTACCAGCTGATGCACCTCGCCGCTGCCCTGACCGAGGCCGTCGGGGTGCGCGACGTCGTGGAGATGGTCGCCGACCAGGTCCTGCCCGCCTTCGGCGCGGACGGGCTCGTGCTGTCCGCCGCCGACGCGGGCCGGTTGAAGATCATCGGCCACTGCGGGTACTCCTCGGCGAACATCGCCGGGCTGGACGGCCTGCCGCTCGACACCCGGCTCACCCCGGCCGGCCGGGTGCTGGCCAGCGGCGCCCCGGCGTTCTTCACCGACGCGAGCCAGATGGCCGACGAGTACCCGGGCGCTCCGCGGATGAGCGGCAAGCGGGCCTGGGCGGTGCTGCCGCTGATCGTCTCCGGGCGGCCCGTCGGCGTCTGCATCCTGTCCTACGACCGCCCCCGGACGTTCGACTCCGGCGAGCGCGCCGTCCTCACCTCGCTCGCCGGCCTGCTGGCCCAGGCGGTGGACCGCGCACGGCTGTACGACGCCAAGCACGACCTCGCGGACGACCTCCAGCACGCCCTGCTCCCCCGCTCCCTCCCCCGCGTCGCCGGCATCACGGTGGCCTCCCGCTACCTGCCCGCCACCCGCGGCCTCGACGTCGGCGGCGACTTCTACGACTTCATCCGGCTCGACGAGCGCACCGCGGCCGCCGTCATCGGCGACGTGCAGGGCCACAACACCACGGCCGCCGCGCTGATGGGGCAGGTCCGCACCGCCGTGCACGCCCACGCGACGGCCGGCGCCGCGCCGGACGAGGTGCTCGCCCGCACCAACCGGCTGCTCGCGGACCTCGACTCCGACCTGCTGGTCTCCTGCCTCTACGCCCAGCTCGACCTCACCGGGCGGCAGGCCACCGTCGCCTCCGCCGGCCATCCGCCGCCGCTGCTGCGCCGCCCGAACGGGCGCGGCCACGTGCTGACCGTGGAGGCCGGGCCGCTGCTCGGCGCCGCCGCGTCGGCCCGCTACCCGCTCACCGCCCTGCCGCTCCTGGAGGGCACCCTGCTGGCCCTCTACACCGACGGACTGGTGGAGGTCCCCGGCACGGACGCCTCCCGGACCACGGCCGAGCTGGCCGGTCTGCTCGGCGTGAGCGGCGCCGGACCACTCGACCGGCTCATCGACGAGTTGGTCCGCCACAGCTGGCCCGCAGGCCGGCACACCGACGACATCGCACTCCTCGTCCTGGACATCGCGCCGGGTCGCGCGGCACGATACGGAACCGGCCGCCCGAGCGACCGCGACACGCCGGCGGGCAGACCGTGCGGGCGTACGCGGTCCGGTGCAGGGTAGGTGGCTGTGGCTCACGGTGCCCGCCGCCCGGGCGGGCACCCGAACGGTCCGTACCCGGGAGGTCCCCCGCCGTGGCAGCAGCGTCCGCCGCCCAGGAGTTCATCGCCGTCAGAACGCCCCGGGAGATCGTCGACCGTGCGGCATGCGCCGCCGGTACCTGCGGGGGGCCCGAGGCCCGGGGGGCCGAGGCGGCCTACCGGTGGGTCCTGGCACCGGGGACACCCGCCCCCGTCACCGGCACGGTGTGCGAATACCTGTACGACGCCGACCTCGCCGCCGAGGAGAGGGCCGCGCTCCTGACGGCCCGGGACGCCGGGCGGTCCAAGGCCGAACGGCGGCACGCCCGCGGTGTGGCGGACGCCCTCGGCTGGGTGCTCGGCTTCGCACCGCTGAACGACTGATCGCCGCCGGTCAGCCACCGCCCCGCGGACCGGGTACGGACTCCTCGGTCCGCACCGCGACGGAACGGATGCCGGTGAGTCCCGCGAGCTCGGCGGTCAGGGCCCGGATGTCCGCACGGCCCTCCAGTGTCAGGCAGAGCCGCATCAGCGTGTCGGGTTCCGTGCCGGGCGGGCACGGTGCCCGCTCCTGCTCCGTCTCGGTGTCGATGATCCGGAAGCCGGACGCCGCGCACGCCTCCAGCACCCGGGGCAGCAGGGCGTGGCCGATCTCGTAGACCAGGACGACGCTGACCGGGGCGTCCATGAGCGCGGGCGCCAGCCGCCGCAGCAGGGCGGGGAAGCCGCGGATGATCAGGAAGTAGCCGGCCGTGCAGAACACGGCGACGACGCCCAGCCCGGCGGCGCAGGCCATGCCGACGGCGCAGGTGAGCCAGATCGTCGCCGCGGTGGTCAGCCCGCGCACGGCGTCGCGCCGTACGAATATCAGGCCGCCGCCGATGAAGCCGATGCCCGAGACGACCTGCGCGGCCACCCGGGACGGGTCGCCCGCGCCGAAACCGTAGCGCGAGACGCTGACGAAGAGCGCGCTGCCCAGGCCGACCAGGGCGTGGGTGCGCAGACCCGCGCTCTTCTGCCCCGCCTCCCGTTCCAGACCGATCAGGCTGGACAGGACGAGCGCGGCCGCCAGGTCGGCCAGCGCCACCCAGTCCTGGCCGCCCGTCGGCCGCCACAACACCTCGGTCCGCTGCACGGTGCTCGGTCGCCGCGGCCAGGAGCCGCGGCGTCTCACGGCGCGCCTACCCGGGCCGCGGCGAACCACCCGCGAACGCCCCCGGTCAGGGCGCCCGCAGCACGGCCCACACGGTCTTGCCGCTCGGGACGGGCGTGACGCCCCAGTCCACCGCGAGCCGTTCGACGATGTGCAGGCCGTGGCCGTGCGGCTGCTGCGGGCGGTAGGGGCGGACGACCGGCGGACGGGTGCTCGCGTCGGTCACCGCGACGGTGAGGGTGTCGTGGTCGAGGTCGAGGTCGAGGCTGAGCGGGCCCGGGGTGTGGCAGTACGCGTTGGTGAGCAGCTCGCAGGCCACCAGCAGGACGTCCTCGGCCCCTTCCCCGGAGGACGGCACGGGCGACGTCCCCTGCGCCAGCGCTCGGCGCACGTAGGCCATGCCGAACTGGGGCCCGGGGCCGTCGGTGGACCCGAGCGGCAGATGCCAGTGGCGCGATGTCCGGTTCACCCTCGTCTCCTGCGTCCGTTGCTCCCCTGGGAGCGTGTAACCGGCTCCCCGCCCGCCGTAACCCCCGGAGGCCGGGTGGCGGCCCCGGCCGACCGGGTCTTCGTTCTGCGGTCCGCGCCGCCGGGGACGCTTCGTTCCGCGGGGTGACGGGCAGGCTCACCGGGAGCCACTGTCGCGGGAAGCCCCGTCGGGGAGTCCGTGACGGAGGGAGCAGCACCATGGATGCGGAGCTCCGTGTCACCCCCCGCCCGGCGCCGGCCGGTGAACGAAGGCTGGCCGTCGCCGGCCAGGCCGACATGGACACGGTGCACGTGCTGGAGGAGGCCCTGGGGAAGGCGCTGGGCGTTCCTCCCCGGCCGACGGCCGTGGCGGTGGACTGCTCGGCGCTCGCCTTCTGCACCTCGGCCGGACTGAACGCGCTGCTGCGCGCCCGGCTGGCGGCCACGGCCGCCGGCGTCACCCTCCGGCTGGCCGCGCCCTCTCCGCAGCTGGTCCGCCTGCTCCGGCTGACGGAGGCCGACACCGTCTTCGACATCGACCCGGCCGACGAGCCGCCGCTGCGGGAGAGCCTCTGACTGCGGGAGAGCCTCTGACCCGGGCCCGCCGCCGGCGGGTTCACCTTGGCAGGCCCTCGATGCGGAAGAAGTCCCGCAGGTGGGTCTTCGGGCGGGGGCCGGTCGGCGGGAGGTCGTCCCGGGGGCGGTCGGCCGGCGATCGGCGCACCTTGTGCAGCGGCTCCGAGCGGGCCGCGACACCGGCATCGGCGAGTTCGTCCGCCGGTGCGGCGGTGCCGAGTTCGTCGAGGATCATTGCCTCTTCCTCGTTGGCGTGGCCGGTGACCTCGCGGACGAGCAGCGCGACCTTGCGGTCGAAGAGTGCGGAGTCCGCACCCACCCGGGACAGGTCGTCGAGCAGCGCGCCGATCGTGGCGAGCCCGGCCCGTTCCTGCTCCACGGTCTCCCGCCGCTCCGGGAGGCTGCGCAGCGCCAGCGGGTAGAGGTACTCCGCCTCGACCGCCATGTGGCGTTCCAGCAGGGCGGCCGCCTCGTCGAGGAGTTCGCGGCGCAGCGGGTCCTTCAGCGGGGTGCCCGCCATGCGGCCGAACAGGTTGCGGATGCGTTCGTGGTCGGTGGTGACGACATCGATGAGGTCGCCGGAGGTCATGGTGCACCTCGTCTTCCGTGGTCTTCCGTGGTCTTCCGTGGGTCAGATCAGGGCGAGCGCGGCCGTGCCGTGCAGGACGACGCCCTCCCCGCCGGTGGCGGCGACGCTTCGGGTGAGGCCGTCGGCCTCGTCCTGCGGGTCGCCGTCGGCCTCGTCGGTGAGGCAGGTGCCGGGCGGGACGACGACGACGAGGACCTCGCCGCGTTCGCGGGCCGCGGTCCGCCACTCGGGGGAGGCCGCGGGCTTGGGCACCGGCTCCCAGGACTGCCGGCCGCCGACGAAGAGCAGCCGGTCGACCAGCGGGCCGTTCATCACCACCATGGCGGTGCTCTGCGGCGCGTCGCCGGCTGCCAGCAGGAAGCCGCTCTCCAGGGCGTGGGTGAGCAGTTCGGCGTGCCACCGCCGCCCGACCTCGATGAACGCCTCGGCGACGGGCGGGCCGATCTCCTGTTCCTGCACGGTGAGTGCCCACACCGTGGGCTCCGAGTCGGAGTCGATGTCCTCGCTCATGGGGCCACCTCCGTGGGTCCGCGTCGCGCCGGTCGGTCGTGCCGTCGCGCCTACCCGCCCGGGGGCGGCCCACGCCTGGTCGGCCCCCGGGCGGACCCGCGGTCCGGGGTGGCCGGCCACGGCGGCCGGGACCGCGCGGATCGTGACCCGGCGCGGCCCGGGGCGGGTGGACGTGTGTCCAGGGCGGGCCCGGGTAGGCGTGGCGCAGACCGCGTGCCGGAAGGCCCCGGCACCGGGCCGACCGGGAGCTTCTGACCATGACCCGTGCGCCGACACCTCCGTCCGTACCCGAACCCCGCCGCCGGCGGTACCTGCTCTGCCCCCCGACGCACTTCGCGGTGGACTACGCGATCAACCCGTGGATGGACCCGGGGCGTCCGGTCGACGGCGCCGCGGCGGAGCGGCAGTGGCGGCGGCTCCGTGCGGTGCTGCGTGGCCTGGGGCACGAGGTGGCGACCGTGGATCCGCTGCCGGGGCTGCCCGACATGGTGTTCACGGCCAACGGCGCCACCGTGGTGGACGGGCGGGTGCTGGTGGCGCGGTTCAAGCACGCGCAGCGCGCGGGCGAGGCCGCGGCCCACCGCCGCTGGTTCGCCGGGGCTGGGTTCCGTCCGGTGCACACGGCGAGCCTGGTCAACGAGGGCGAGGGCGACCTGCTGGTCGCCGGGCGGCGGATCCTGGCCGGTTCGGGTTTCCGGACGACCGCGCCGGCCCACCGCGAGGCGCAGCGCCTGCTCGGCCTGCCGGTGGTCACCCTGCAGCTGGTCGATCCGCGTTTCTACCACCTGGACACCGCGCTGGCCGTGCTGAGCGACGATCAGATCATGTACTGGCCGCCGGCCTTCTCCGCCGCGAGCCGGCGGCTGCTGGCCGCCCTGTACCCGGACGCCGTCCGCGCGGAGGCGGCGGACGCGGCCGTGTTCGGGCTGAACGCGGTCTGCGACGGACGGCACGTGGTGCTGCCGCGGGCCGCCACCAGCCTGGCCGCGCAGGTGCACGCGCGCGGCTACCGCCCCGTCCCGGTGGAGATGCCCGAGCTGCTGAAGGCGGGCGGCGGTCCCAAGTGCTGCACGCTCGAACTCCGCGGTGCGTGATCGCGCCGAGGCCCCCGCGAGAGAGAGGTTCCCGCATGACGACCGCCCTGCGTCCCGCCGCCCCTGCCGCGCCCGTCCTGCCCACGGCCCGCGGCCCGCTGTCCGCGCTGGTGCTGGAGGCGCTGACCGCCGCGCCGGGCACCGGGCCGGGCTGCCCGGCGGACGTCGGGGACCCGTGGGGCGAGGACGCGCAGCTGGCCCTGTACGTCTGCTACGAGCTCCACTACCAGGGGTTCCACGGGGTCGATCCGGCCTGGGAGTGGGACACCGGTCTGCTGGCGCTGCGCGCCCGGCTGGAGGCGGCGTTCCTCGCGGCGCTGCGCGGGGCGGTGGGCGATCCGGGCCCGCTGGACGAGGTGGTCGCCGATCTGCTCGTGGAGTCGCCGGACGGCACGGGGCCCTCGTTCCACCTGCTGGAGCGCGGCGAGCGCTGGCAGGCCCGGGAGTACCTGGTGCACCGGTCGCTCTACCACCTGAAGGAGGCCGACCCGCAGCTGTGGGCCGTCCCGCGGCTGCCGCACCCGGCCAAGGCCGCCCTGATGACCGTGCAGTACGACGAGTACGGGTCGGGGCGGCCCGAGCGGGCGCATGCGCTGCTGTTCGGGCGGATGATGGCCGACCTCGGCCTCGACACCCGCTACGGCCACTACCTGGACGCCGTCCCCGCCCCCGCCCTGGCGGTGGTCGACCTGATGTCGCTGTTCGGGCTGCACCGGGCGCTGCGCGGCGCGGCGGTCGGCCAGTTCGCCGCGGTCGAGATCACCT
Source organism: Kitasatospora sp. NPDC085895 (assembly GCF_040702125.1). NCBI lineage: Bacteria > Bacillati > Actinomycetota > Actinomycetes > Kitasatosporales > Streptomycetaceae > Kitasatospora > Kitasatospora sp. NPDC085895. The sequence continues at coordinate 150,267 of NZ_JBFBJY010000007.1, forward strand.
CACCGCCGGGCGCGGCCCGGCTGGCCCGTGCGCTGGAGCGCCTCGGCGCCTCCCCGGACGGCACGCTGTTCTACCGGGAGCACGTGGTGGCGGACGCCGTCCACGAGCAGTTGGTGCGGCGCACCGTGCTGGAGCCGCTGGTGGCCGGCGACCCGGCGCTGGCCGCGGACATCGCCTTCGGCATCGCCGCCACCGGCGTGGTCGAGGACCGGTTGGCCGGGCATCTGCTGGACGCCTGGGGCCGGGGCCGCAGCTCGCTGCGGGCGCCGCTCGGCGACGGCCCGCCGGCCTGACGGCCGTTCGTGCGAGGAGCCGGACCGTGTCCGACCGTCCCTCCCCCGGCAGCCGGCTGGACCGGCCCGCCCGGCTCGCCCGGCAGATCACCGCGGCGCTGGACGCGGCCGGCCACACCGTCGCCGCCGCCGAGTCCCTGACCGCCGGCGCGCTCTGCCAGGTGCTCGCCGAGGCACCCGGTGCCTCCGCCGTCCTGCGCGGCGGTGTGGTCGCCTACGCCACCGAGCTGAAGGAGGACCTGCTCGGGGTCGACGCGGCCCTGCTGCGCGAGCACGGCCCGGTGGATGCGGGGGTGGCCGCGCAGATGGCCGAGGGCGTCCGCCGGCTGACCGGGGCGTGGTACGGCCTGGCCACCACCGGCGTCGCGGGGCCGGCCCCGCAGGACGGCCGACCGGTGGGCACGGTCTTCGTCGCCCTGGCCTCCCCGCACGGCACCAGCACCGCCCGGCCGCGCCACAACGCCCGGGACCGCGACGGGATCCGCCGCGCGGCCGTCCTCGCCGCCCTGGAACTCCTGCACGGGGTCCTCCGGCCGCCCGCCGACTGAGCTCCGGCCGGTCGGGACCGGCACCGATTGGGCTCGGGCGCGGCGGGCAGGCGCGCACCATGCTCCTGATCACCCCGCCGGGCGTGTACCCGGCCCAGGGGGACACCCGGCTGCTCACCGACGCGCTGGAACGCGAGGCGCTCGACGGCCGGAGGGTCCTCGACCTGTGCACCGGCAGCGGGGCGGTGGCGATGGCCGCCGCCGCGCTGGGTGCCCGGGTGACGGCGGTGGACGTGTCCCGCCGTGCCCTGGCGGCCGCCGCCGCCAATCTGCTGCTCAACCGCCGCCGGGTGCGGCTGCGCCACGGCGATCTGCTGGCCCCGGTCGCCGGGTCACGGTTCGACCTGATCACCGCGAACCCGCCGTACGTGCCCAGCCGGTCGGCGCCGCCCCGCCGCGGGATCGCCCGCAGCTGGGACGCCGGCCGCGACGGCCGTGCCCTGCTGGACCGGATCTGCGCCGACGCCCCGGCGCTGCTCGCGCCGGGCGGGGTGCTGCTCGTGGTGCAGTCGGCGCTGGCCGGCGTCCCGGCGACCTGTGCCGCGCTCGCCCGCGCCGGGCTGCGGGTCGGCATCGCGGCACGGCTGCACCAGCCGTTCGGGCCGGTGATGACCGCCCGGGCCGGCTGGTTCGAGGAGCGCGGCCTGATCCCGCCGGGGCAGCGCGAGGAGGAACTGGTGGTGGTCCGCGGTGTCCGGCCCGTCTGAGCGCGCGCCGCGGCGGGTCACCGTCGCCGGGGACGGGCCGTTCCTGGTGGAGGGCCCGGTGGAGGTCGTCCTGCCGGACGGCACCCGGCAGGTGAGCGAGCGGCCGGTGGTCGCCCTGTGCGCCTGCCGGCGCAGCCGCTGCTTCCCGTTCTGCGACACCAGCCACCGCCGCCGGAGCCGGCCGCCGGACCCGCAGGTTTGAAGCCCGCCGCGCTGCCCAGAGGCGGTACACGGGTGCCACGGCGTCCTGCCCCCCTCGCCGTGGCGCCCGACCCGCTGCACCGGGGGCCGGGCGCGGCTGCGGACCGCGGTCAGCGCTTCAGGGTGGCCGAGGGGGCGACCCCGTACGCGCGCCGGTAGGCCTCGGCGAACCGGCCGGGGTGGGCGAAGCCCCAGCGGGCGGCGATCCCGGTGACGGTCAGTCCGTCCTGCAACGCGGCGGCCCTGAGGTCGGCGTGCGCCCGGGCGAGCCGGACGCGGCGCAGGTACGCCAGCGGGGTGCACCCGGCGTACCGGCGGAAGGAGTACTGCAGGGCCCTGGGCGTGACGCAGGCCGCCGCGGCGACGGCCGCCGGGGTGAGGTCCCGGTCGGCGTTGTCGTCGATGAAGGCGACGGCTCGGCGCAGCGTCGCGGGGGTGGCGTCGCGGCTGTCGGCGGGTACCGGATCGGTGCGGGCGTCGTGCGGCAGGGCGGCCAGGGTCGCGGTGGCGAGGTGCCGGGCGGCGCTGGACACCAGCAGGTCGGACTCGCAGGCAGCCGGGTTGTCGAGGACGCCGTCGCGGAGGTAGGCCACGGCGGCGGTGAGCTGGCGGTTGGCCTCGGGCGTGACCGCGCGGGGGCCGGTCAGCCGGACGGGCCCGCCGCCCGCGGGGATGGCCGGGGCGGCGTCGGCGAGCAGCGCCGGGTCGAACATCGCGATGGTGTGGCGGGCCGAGCGGACCTCGCCGCGGTACGGGCGGTCGGACGGCGCGATCAGGAAGGTCTCCCCGGTGCCGAAGACCTCCTCGCGGCCGTCGGTGAGGTCGACGATGGTGCCCGCGTGCACGGTGATCAGGCACACCTTGCCGAGGCTGCCCGCGTCGTAGCCCATGGTGTGGCCGAAGGAGAGGCGGTCCACCGACAGCGGGCCGACCGCGCGCCGGCTGATCCGCACCCGCGCGTCCTCGACCGGCCCGCCGATCCGCATCGGCGTGTAGGCGGACGAGAGGAACTCCTCCGTCGCGTCCAGGCTCGCGCTGTCGAACAGGAACGACTCCACATCCACCACCGGACTCTGGCCCCGGACCTCCGACGCTACGCCGGTCGGTCCGTCCCTGTCGTCACCCCCCAGCACAGCACACCTGACCGGTGCGGCGCCGGGCGACCAGCACGTCGAACTGCGCCCCGAGGACGGTCGCCACGGCCGCGCCTACCGGCACTCCCCCGGGCGCCAGGGCCAGCACCAGCGGATCCGGCGGTACGCCGCCGAGCTGCCTGCACAGCGCCTCGGTGAGGGCGCGGCCCGCCTGCTCGCGGTCGTGGAATCGCATGCCGTCCACCTTCTGCCGTCCGTTCCGTCCCCCGGTCGGTCCTTCGCGGCACCTCTACCCGCTGTGACGGAAGCCACCGGGCCGTCCGGGTGACGTCCGCCGGACGGCACGTGTGCACCCGGCCGGACGGGGCACCCGCCGGTCATGGCCCGCACCGGGCGGGCCCCTACCGAGGAGGCGGCGATGGCAGGCCACGGCGGCGACGTCATCAAGGAACTCGAGACCGACCACCGCGAGGTCGAGGAGCTCTTCGCGCAGATCATGCAGGCCACCGGGGAACACCGGAAGTCGCTGCTCGACGAGGTGACGATCGAGCTCGTCCGGCACTCCGTGGCCGAGGAGGCCTACCTGTACCCCGCGGTCCGCGAGCACGTGGGCGGCGGCGACGCGATGGCCGACCGCGAGGTCGAGGACCACGCGAAGGTCGAGCGGCTGCTCAAGGAGATCGAGGACACGGAGGCCGGCGACCCCCGGCTGGACACCCTGGCGACCACCCTGGTCGACGAGGTCACCTCGCACATCCGCGACGAGGAGCAGAACCTCTTCCCGGCCCTGCGCGCGGCCTGCAGCCAGGCCGACCTGGAGGTGCTGGGCAACCAGGTGCGCCGCTCCAAGGCGACCGCACCGACCCGGCCGCACCCCGGCGCGCCCTCCTCGCCGACCGCCCGCAAGGTGCTGGCCCCGGGCGTCGGCCTGATCGACCGGGTGCGGGACTACGTGTCCGACCGCGGCGCGGCGTGAGGGGGGAGACCGTGAGCATCCGGCGCCGGGCGTACCCGGAGGCACACCGCGAGGAACACCCCGAGGCGCGCCGCGGCCGGGCCCGACGGGACGACCGCGGCACCGGGCCGTCGGAGCGCGGAGGCGACCGGGAGCGGGCCGCCGACCGGGAGGGCGCGGGCAGCAGCACCGCGCCCGCCCCGGCGGCGGGCCGCGACGACGACGGGCCGGAGCCGCCGGCGGCCGACACCGCAGCGCCCTGACGGCCGTCCGGGCACCGGGCGGGGTACCGCCTACGGCGTGCCGGGGAGCCGGACCGTGACGAGGAGGCCGCCGGCGGGGCGCGCGGCGAGGTCGAGCGTCCCGCCGTGGGCGCGGACGATGCTGTGCACGATGGCCAGGCCGAGGCCGGCGCCCTCGTGCTCGTCGGTGCGGATGCGTTCCGCGCCGCGCCGGAAGGGTTCGGTGAGGGTCGGCAGCAGGTCCGGCGGGAGCGGGCGGCCCGTGTTCTCGACCCGCAGCACGCTCGTGCCGCCCTGCGTCCCGGTGTGCACCGTCACGGTGCCGCCGGCGGGCAGGTTGTGGACGACGGCGTTCTGGACGAGGTTGGTCGCCATCCGCAGCAGGAGTTCCGCGGAGCCCCTCGTCCGGGCCGCCCCGCCGGTGACCTCCAGCGTGGTCCCGCGCCGTTCGGCGAGCGGCAGCAGCGTCTCGGCGGCCTCCTCCGCCACCAGGGAGAGGTCGACGTCCTCGCGGGGGAGGTTGCCGCGGTCGGCGCGGCCGAGCAGCAGGAGGGCCTCGGTGAGGTCGATCGCCCTGGTGTTGACGGCGTGCAGGCGTTCGACGACCTCGCCCGGGTTCCGCGTCGGGTCCTTGCGGGCGACGTCGAGGAGCGTCCGCGTGATCGCCAGCGGGGTGCGCAGTTCGTGCGAGGCGTTGGCGGCGAACCGCTGCTGTTCGGCGACGTGGGACTCCAGCCGGTCGAGCATCGAGTCGAAGGTGTCGGAGAGTTCGCGGAACTCGTCCTGCCGGCCCTCCATGCGGATCCGGTGGGACAGCGAGCCCTTTCCGGCCGTCCGTGCCGCCTCGGTGATCCGGGTGAGCGGAGCGAGCATCCGGCCCGCGAGGATCCATCCGCCGACGAGGCCGAACACCAGGAGGAAGGCCATCGCCACGGCCGCGGCGGGGGCGAAGGTGTGCACCAGGAGGTAGCGGTTGGGCGACACCCCGAGCAGGCCCTGGCTGTTGTCGGGGACGTAGCGCAGCAGGTACAGCCACACCACGCCCAGCAGGAGGGCACCGGCCACGACGAGGAACCCGACGTAGCTGAGGGTGAGTTTGAGTCGGGCGCTCGGCCCGGGCCGTCTGTTCACGGGCGGGTGGAGTCCGTGCCGGTGTCGATGCGGTAGCCGACGCCAGGCACCGTGGCGATGGCCCACGGCTCGCCGAGCCGCTTGCGCAGCGCGGAGACGGTGATGCGGACGGCGTTGGTGAGGGGGTCGGCGTTCTCGTCCCAGGCCCGCTCCAGCAGCTGTTCGGCACTGACGACCCCGCCGTCGGCGGCGACCAGGACCTCCAGCACCGCGAACTGCTTGCGGGTCAGCGCGACGTGCCGGCCGTCGCGGAAGACCTCCCGGCGGAAGGGGTCGAGCCGCAGGCCCGCGATCTCGCGGACCGGCGGCCGCAGGTGCGCGCGTCGGCGGTCGAGCGCCCTCAGCCGCAGGACGAGCTCCCGCAGGTCGAACGGCTTGGTGAGGTAGTCGTCGGCGCCGAGCCCGAACCCGGACGCCTTGTCGTCGATCCGGTCGGCGGCGGTGAGCATGAGGATCGGGATGCCGCTGCCGGAGGCGACGATGCGCCGGGCGACCTCGTCGCCGGAAGGGCCGGGGATGTCCCGGTCGAGGATCGCGAGGTCGTAGGAGTGGACGCCGAGCAGCTCCAGGGCACGGTCGCCGTCGACGGCGATGTCGGCGGCCATCGCCTCCAGCCGGAGGCCGTCCCGGACGGCTTCGGCCAGGTAGGGCTCGTCCTCCACGATCAGTACGCGCATGCCGGAAGCCTAAGCCGCGACCGGCGCGGGGCGGGACGGCTCCGACGGCGCCCGGTCCGCGGTGCACCACCAGCGGCGCGAGGCGAGGCCGGCCAGCCCGGCGCCGACGGCGTTGACCAGGACGTCGTCCACCGAGGACACCCGGTCCAGCTGCAGGACGTACTGCGCGGTCTCGACCAGGACGGAGCAGCCCGCCCCGAGCGCCAGCACCCGCGGCACGGACGCCAGGGCCGCGAACCGCATCGGCGCGAAGAAGCCCAGCGCCGCGAAGACCAGCAGGTTGCCGACGATCCCCAGCGTCCCCATCGTGACCAGGTCCCGCAGCGGCACCAGGCTCACCCGGGCGGGCACGGTGCCTGCCCCGCCGCCCGGCATCATGGTCATCCACACGAACGGCACCGTCCCGTGGACCATGCCGACCTCGGCCAGCGACCTCCGCCACGTCCGGCCGGCCCCGGCGGCACGCCGGCGGTGCGCCAGGGCCCACGCCAGCAGCACCGACAGCGGCAGCGCGACCAGGGTCATCAGCACCACACCGTTGAAGGTGTCGAAGCAGCCGTGCCACCGCCCGGCCATGCACCGCGGGGCGGACATCATCAGCGGCCGGCGGACGACGAACGCGCCGCCCGCCACGCCGAGGACCGCCAGGCCGAGGAGCGCGGACCTGAGCGTGCGGCGGGGCGGTGCGGACGGGGAGGCGTCGAGGTTCATGCCCCCATTCGAGCCGGTGGGGCGTTGCGGCGGCGTATGCGGTTTTCGATACGCCCGCGATACACGCCCGCCCCACCGGCGGGAGCCGTCCTACAGGACGTGCCTTCAAGGGGTGTACGGACACCACATAGGGGCGCGTGGGGCACCTATGCGGCATCCGTACGCCTGCGAAGACACGTCCTAGCGGTGGAGCAGGTGGTGGCCGTCCTCGTCGGCGGTGGCGGCCATCAGGAGGCCGCCGAGCATGGAGAGGTTCTTGAGGAAGTGGATGCGCTGCTGGGCGCGTTCGTCCTCGTCCTCGGCCTCCCAGAAGCGGTGGCCCGCCCAGGTGACCGGGAGGAGGGTGCAGGCGAGGACGGCCGCCGACAGCCGCGGCAGCTTCCCCGCCGCGAGCAGCAGGCCGGAGGCGGCCTGGACGCCGCCGTTGAGGCGGATGGCGTTGACGGTGCGGGCGGGTACTCCGGGCAGGTCGGACAGGGCGTCGACGACCGGCCGGGCGGCGGGTGCGAGGTGCTCGGGGCGCCGCACCGCGTCCGCTCCGCCGGCGATGAACATCGAGGCCAGCAGTGGGCGTGCACAGACTCTGACGACGGTCATGACAGGTGGCCTTCCAGCAGGACGGCGGGCTCGACGTCGAACAGCTCGTGCGTTCCGGTCACCCGGAGGAGATGGGCCAGCTGCTCGCGCGGCTCGCTCAGCCGGAAGGCGATGCCGTCGGCGGCGGCCCGCTCCCGGGCGACGATCAGTTCGTTCAGGCCCGCGGTGGTGCAGAACTCCAGACCGGAGCAGTCCACCACGACGGTGTGGGGCGCCGGGAGGCGGCTCAGCGCCTTGTCCAGTGCGGCGCGCAGCGTCCCGGTGCTGCCGGTGTCGGCCTCCCCGGCCAGCTGGACGACCCGCAGACCGGGCGTGGGCGAGCGGTGGGTGACGTGGATGACGGGATGCACGGGAGCCTCCTCCAGGGGTGCGGGGCCGCCCGGTCCGGGGGCTCCCGCCCTGAATCTGTGCGCGCGCCTGCCCGGCCCGCGCCCCGGGAAACGAACGGCCGTGCCCGGCGTCGGCGGCGAAGTCCGGCAAACCGGTCGGACCGATCGGATCGTCACGAAGACGGAGGTTCTTCGTTTTCAGGACGGCAGCACCGTGCCGCTTCGTTCAGGGGGCTGTGGGAGGGCACCCGAATGGGCCAGCGTCGAGATGGAGACCTCCCGCCACGGGAGGTTCCGACGACGAGAGGAACGGACCGTGGGAACCGACCTCCGCGTGACCCGCTGCCCCGCCCCGCCGGGGGTGTGCAGGCTGGCCCTGGCGGGACAGGTCGACATGGAGACCTCGGACGCCCTGGCCGAGGCCCTGAGCGGGGCGCTGCTGGAGGAGCCGGCACCCGAACTGCTCACGGTGGACTGTGCCGCGCTGGACTTCTGCGGCTCCGCCGGCCTGAACGAACTCCTCCGCGCCCGGCAGACCGCCCTGGCGGCGGGGATCGGCTTCCGCCTGGCCTCCCCCAGCCCGCAGGTGGTCCGCCTCCTGGAAGTGACCGAGGCCGACACCGTCTTCGAGATCGAGCACACGGATCCCTGCCGGTTCGAGGGCGCCGTCTGCTGACGGCCGCCGTCCGTCGCCGGCGTCATTCGAGCCGGCCCGGATCGACCGGGAGCCGTTGACCGCGAGGAGAGGCGGGACGAGTTCGGCCCAGACCGTCTTGCCGCCGCCCACGGGCCGGTGGCCCCACCACAGGGCGAGCCGGTCCACGATCTGCAGTCCGTGGCCGAAGGTCGCGTCGGGTGCTGCTCAGACGAAGATCCGCGCCACCATGAAGACCAGGACGCAGAGGACCAGCAGCCCGACGATCACCAGCGGCCACGGACCCCAGGCCTTGCGGAGTTCCGGCGGTTCGGGCACCGAGATGCCCGCCGTGGTGCTGGACTCGGCCGGCGGCGTCTCCTCGGGCCGTGCGGCGCGGACGGCCCGCGCGGGACGGTCCGGCAGGCTGCTCGCGGATGTGGTGGCGCTCGCCGGGGGCGGGTCCGAGACCGGTGCGGCCGGCGCCCGGGACGTGCTCGCCAGCTCCCGCAGCGTCCCGGACAGGTCCAGTTCGACGACGCCGGTGCCGGGACCGGAGGCGCTCGCGTAGGCGAAGGCGCCGTCGTGCGTGAAGACGGCCATCAGTGAGCGTCCGGGCCGGGTGAAGAGCAGGCGTTCGTTGCGCGTCCGGTCGCCGGGCTCGCGGCGCACCGCCCAGCCGAGTTCGCCGGCCCGCTCGTAGAGTGCGGTCTGCTGCCGGCTCAGCGGCAGTCTTCGTACGACGGTGGCCATGGCGGTGCACCCACTCCGGTCGGGCCGGCCGCGATCCGGCGCCTCGGGGCTCGCGCCGCAATCGCCTGAGTCAGTGCGTCTGCCCCCGGCTCCCCGTCCCAATCCCGATGCCGCGTGCGGACTCGCGCGGTTCGGGCGAACGGCTCGCGCTGCGCGGCCCTCAGTTCAGCAGGCCGGCCGTCTCGTCGGTGATCATGCGGACGAGGCCCTTGCGGCCGGTCTGCCGGAGCTCGCGGCGCTGGCGCACCGCGCCGTTGCCCTCGGCGAGCAGGCGGTGCAGGCCCTCCTCGACACGCTCCAGATCCCCGTCGGCCGTCAGCTCCGGCCCCACGCAGGCGAGGAGCGTCGCGGCGGCCTCGGCAGCCGACACCAGACTGCCGGTGACGGGGTCGGGCAGCCGTTCGGCGAGGCCGTGCCGGGCGGCGTACCAGGCGGCGGTCTGCAGGAACTCGGGAGGGGCGGGCGGCACGGCGGCGACGCGGCGGGGGTCCAGCGCACGGGCGGCCAGGGCGCGGACGAGCCCGGCGAGCAGCACGGCCTCGTCCGCCCGCAGCTGGACGTCGGTCGTGCGGACCTCGACGGTCGGGTAGCGCTCGGAGAGCCGGGCCTGCCAGTAGACCTGCGCGGTGTCGCGGATCAGTCCGGTGGCGACCAGCCGGTGGATCCGCCGGTCGTAGTCGGCGCCGTCCGCGAACGACGGGGGCACCCCGCTGACCGGCCAGCGGCCGAAGACGACCGTGCGCCAACTGGCGAAGCCGGTGTCCCTGCCCCGCCACAGCGGCGAGTTGGCACCCAGCGCGGTCAGCACGGGCAGCCAGGGCCGCAGCCCGTTCAGCACTGCCACGCCCGCTGCCCGGTCCGGGACGCCCACGTGCACGTGCATGCCGTTGATCAGCTGTTCGTCGGTGAGGGCGGGCGCGTCACGGCGCATCCGGCGGTAACGCGCCGAGGGGGTGACCGGCACGGGGAGCCGGTCGGTGAACGGGGCCGAGCCGCAGGCGGCGAGCCGGCAGCCGCAGGCCTCGGCGGCACCGGTGAGGCAGTGGCGCAGCCGCAGCAGGTGCCCGCCGAGTTCGTCGAGGCTCCGGCAGACCGGGGTCGCCACCTCCAGCTGGGCCTGCAGCAGTTCGCGCTGCACCTCGCCGTGGGTCACCGCAGGATGCAGCCCGGCCTCGGCCAGGACGTGGGCGGCACGCGCCACCGGCACCCCCGTGGCCGGGGAGATCAGGAGGTACTCCTCCTCGACGCCGATGGTGAGCACGTGCGGCGGCTACCCGTGGTCGCCGAGGGTCAACCGTGCTCGACCCCGGGCGTGTCTTCAGAGGTCGCGGGCGCACCACAAGGGGCGCGTGGGGGTCGCCGCGGCTCGGGTTCCGTCAGGGGCGGCGGGGGACGGCGACGTGCCAGCCGCCGACGTCGACGAGGCCGAGGGCGTGGCACACGGCGGAGTGCGGGCCGGTGAGCCGGAGTTCGATCCCGCGGGCGGCCGCCGCATCCAGCGCCTCGCGCAGAACGGCGATACCCGCGTCGGAGCACCGCGCGAGCGCGCCGAGGTCCACGGTGACCGATCCGCCGGGCGGGCAGTGGCCGACCTCGCTGAGCAGTGCGTGCCGCAGTACGGACACCGCGGCGCCGTCCTGGGCCCCGGCTGCGACCAGGTGTCCGCGGCGCCGCGGCGCCGCGCCGCTCGTCCGCCCGTGGGGCGAAGGCGCCGCCGCGGGTGCGGGGCGTGCCGGGGGGACGAGTGGGCTGGTCACAGCACCAGTGTGAACCTCGCGGACGGCGAAGTCAGCCCCCGGAACGAAACCCGCGGGTAGCCGGCCGCTGCCGGCTCAGGCGGTCGCGCCGAGGTCGGCGGGTCCCGGGCGGGTGGCGGGCCGGCGGACGACGACCGGGGGCCGGCGCCCGAACCTCGCCTCGCCCGGCCCGAGGGCGGCCAGGTCGTCGAGGAGCTCGCCGAGCGCGGCGAGGAGGGCCCGCTCGTGGCGGGTCTGCTCCCCGGCGGGGCGCTGCGCCACGGTGTTGCGGGGGTCGGGAAGGTTCGGCACGGCGGACTCCTCACGGGTCGGCGGGTGGGGCTCTCAGGCGAGTTCGGGGTGGCCGAGGAGCTCGGAGAAGCCGGCGGGCAGTTCGGTCACGAGGGCGTCGAGTTCGCTGTCGTCGACGGCCTCGGCCACGGTCCGCAGGACGGCGGAGGCGTCCACGGCGGCCTCGTCGACGGTGGTGTCCCGCGCTTCGGCGAGCCGGCCGAGGAAGCCTTCGGCGGTCCAGCCGGCCGCTTCGGTGTCCGCTGCGGGGAGCACCAGGTCGGCCAGTTCTTCGGGGAGTTGGTCGGCCAGGGCCTCGGCGGAGGCCGTGCCCAGCAGTTCACCGAGCAGGCCGAGCACGGTGGTGACGGCCTCGTCCGTGCCGTCGTCCTCGTAGCCGCCCGTGTCGTGCACCAGGCGGAGGAATTCCTCGTGTTCCATGACGCGTCCCCTCGTGCGTCCGGTCGGACGGTGGTCAGCCGGAGTCGGGCGAACCGCCGTCCTCGGACTGCTCGCCTTCGGCTCCCTGTTCGGCGACCGGCTTCCCCGCCCGTACGGTCTTCACGGTCGGCGTCCGCCGGTCGCCCCGGTCGCCCCGGTCGTCCCGGTCGTTCCGGTCGTTGCGGTCGTCGTGGTGTTCGTCGGCGTGGTGGCCGGGCACTCCCCCGGCGCCGCCCTGCGGGATGTCCTCCATGGCTCCTCCTCGGGTGGTTCGGTCGCGGAGTACCGGTCTCGCCTGCCCGGCTGCCGGGCCGGCAAAACGCCGTCCGGTGCGCGTCGGCCCGGCGGATCCGGGTTTCGCCCGGGCCGGGTCGGCAAGAAGCCCGACAGCCCGTCCCCCGACGGAACCCGACAAGGTGTCCCGGACGGATGGCCAGCCGCCCGGGACGGTCGGACCGGTGTCGGACGCGGCCCCGTCCACGGACGGCCCGCCGGCAGCGGTGCGAGCAGGTCCGCCAGGCCGGCGCGGACCGGCGACCACAGGAGGTCCCAGCGTGACCGCACCCGGCGTCTCCCGCTCCGACCCGACCGCCTCGGCCCCCCCGGCAGCGGGCGGCAACGGCGGCCAGGACCCCTCGCAGGGCATCCTGGAAGCGACCAAGCAGGTGGCCCGGCTGCTCAAGGCGAGCGGCCACCGCTTCGCGCTCGCGGGCAGTGTCGCCTCCTACGCGCACGGGGTGCCGCGGCGGACGCTGCACGACACCGACTTCTGCGTGCTCCGCGACGAGATCGAGGCCGTCACCGAGGTCCTCAACGACTCGGGGATGGAGGTCTGGTCGCCGCCGGAGGACTGGCTGGTCAAGACCGAGTTCCAGGGGCAGCAGATCGACCTGATCTTCTCGCTCTCCGACCGGCCGGTCAGCCCCGAACTGCTGGAACGGGCGGTCGCCCGGCCGGTGGACTCGGTGTGGATGCCCGTCCTGGCGCCGACGGACCTGATGGTCAGCCAGCTCACCCCGTTCTCCGAGCACCACTGCGACTTCGGCCGGGTGCTGCCGCTCGCGCGGACGCTGCGCGAACAGATCGACTGGGCCGAGGTCCGGTCCCGCTGCAGCGGGCTGCCCATGGCCGAGGCCTTCCTCTACCTGCTGGAACGCCTCGACGTGATCGGGCCGTCCGGGGAGGAGACACCGTGAACACCGTCGAACCCGGGCCGGGCGCCGACAGCTCCGGGCCCGCCGAGTACCGCGCGGCACGGCTGCAGGAGCGGCTCGCCGCCGGGCCGTACGCCGAACTCGCGCTGCGGATCGAGTTCCGCGGCGACGCCGTGCTGGTGCGGGCCGTGGCGGGCAGCGCGGCCTGCCGCAGCTACCTCCTGGAGGCCGTGGCCGAGGAGTTCGCGGGGCTGCGGGTGCACACCGACATCGTGCTCTCGGACACGAGTGTGCCGGACCGTCCGGAGGCGGTGCGATGACCGGCGCAGCCGTACCCGGCCGTGCGGGGTCCGGGTCGACCGCCCGGATCGCCGCGATCGGGGACATCCACCTCGCGCCGGACGCCGCGGGCCGCTACCGCCTGGCCTTCCAGCGCCTCGGCGGGCTGGCCGATCTGCTGCTGCTCGCCGGTGATCTGACCCGGCACGGCACGGTCGCCGAGGCCCGGACGGTCGCGGCGGAGGTGGCCGGCCTGGACGTGCCGGTGATCGCCGTCCTCGGCAACCACGACCACCACGACGGCTGCCCGGGCGAGGTGGCGCAGGTGCTCCGCGAGGAGGGTGGGGTCACCGTGCTCGAGGGCACCGCGGCCAGGGTCTCCGTCGACGGCATGCGGGTGGGGGTGGCGGGCACCAAGGGCTTCGGCGGGGGTTTCGCGGGGCGCTGCGGCTCGGAGTTCGGCGAGGACGAGATGAAGGCGTTCGTCCGGTACTCCCGGTCGCTCGCCGACGGGTTGCGCACGGCCCTGGCCGACCTCGACGACTGCGACCTGAGGATCGCCCTGACGCACTTCTCCCCCGTGCCGGACACGCTGGCCGGCGAGCCGCCGGAGATCTACCCGTTCCTCGGCAGCTACCTGCTGGCGGAGGCCATCGACGGGGGCCGGGCGGACCTGGCCGTCCACGGCCACGCACACGCGGGCACCGAGCACGGCATGACGGCGGGCGGGGTGCCGGTGCGCAACGTGGCACAGCCGGTCGTCAAGCACGCCTTCGCCCTGTACGAGCTGCACCCGGCCGGAACGGCCGGGTGCTGAGGCTCTTTCGGTTCACGTCCGGTCACGCCGTGGTGGTCGAGGCCGCGAAGGCAGCGGAGCCGGGAGCGGCACGGTCGACGCCCCGTCAGTACGGCAGCGGACGGCCGGACGGGGTCCGCAGGTCGATCGGGGGCCGCGGGCGGCCCCGACCGGGCTTGGGGGCAATCCGGATCCTGGCCATCACCCTCACCTCCTCGCTTCGGGCCTGCGGGGGCGTCTGCCCTGGACGGGCGTCCCCACGCCTCCGACTGCCCTGCGGGAAAGACCCGGGCGGACCCGGAGGGCTCCAGCTCATGCATGTTCTGCAGTTCACCGCCCAGTCGTCCGCGGACGGGTCGTCGAGCGCGCCCGGCTCCTCGTGGCCGGCGGCGGTTTCCACGTCGCCTGCGGCGGTGCCGGTGTCCGGCCCTCTCGGATCCGGACACCGGCACCGCCGGGCTCACCGCTCGTTGCGGTCCCTGCCCTGCCCCGCGGCCATCCGGCGGCGGATCACCATGAGGTCCAGCGCGGCGATGCAGGCGAAGGCCAGGCAGAGCAGCGCGAAGACGGCGAAGGTGGCGCGGTTCGGTGCGACCCCCGTGCCGGCCGTCCCGGCGAGGACGGCGAAGGCCACCGTGCCGACCGCGAAGAAGCCGAGGAAGACCCGCGAGAGCAGGCGCCTCAGCTCCAGGTCGGTGCGGGCCGTGACCGGTTCGGTGCCGCGGCGCACCGGACCCTGCGGCCACCACTGCGGTGAGGTGCGGCCCGGTCCGTGCGGGGCGTGCGGGAAGTCGTGCCGTTCCCCGGGCCTTCGGTCGCCGTCCGGGGTGTGCTTCCGGCTGTTCATCGGGGGCTCCTTGCGGCCGCTGGTTCCACTCCGGCGGCTGCCCGCTGCGGGCGCGGCCACGCGGCGCGCAGCGGGCTGATTCCGGACGGCCGTGGCGGGCAGGCGCGGGAAGAACGGAAGGAGAGCGCCATGACCGCCGACCGCACCCTCACCGCTCCGATCGAACCCGGCACCGATCTGCGACAGGTCGCCGAACTCGCCCAGCAGCTACGGGTCGACTCGGTGCGGGCGAGCACCGCGGCGGGCTCGGGCCATCCGACGTCCAGCCTGTCGGCCGCCGACCTGATGGCCGTCCTCATGGCGCGCCACCTGCGGGCGGACTGGCTCGATCCCGGCAACCGGGCCGCCGACCACCTGGTCTTCTCCAAGGGGCACGCCTCACCGCTGCTGTACGCGATGTTCCGGGCCGCCGGGGTGATCGGCGAGACGGAGCTGCTGACCACCTACCGCCGCATCGGCGCCCGGCTGCAGGGCCACCCGACGCCCGTGCTGCCCTGGGTGGACGTGGCGACCGGCTCGCTCGGGCAGGGCGTGGCGTACGGGGTCGGCATCGCGCTGGCCGCCCGCGACCTGGACGGGCTGCCCTCGCGGGTGTGGGTGCTGTGCGGGGACAGCGAGATGGCGGAGGGCTCGGTGTGGGAGGCGCTCGGCGCGGCCGGCCGGCACCGGCTGGGCAACTTCACCGCCGTGGTGGACGTCAACCGGCTCGGCCAGTGCGGGCCGACCGAGTTCGGCTGGGACACCGAGGCGTACGTCCGCCGGGCGGAGGCCTTCGGCTGCCGTGCGGTCGCCGTGGACGGCCACGACCTGGAGGCCGTCGACCGGGCGCTGGCCACCGCGGCGGACGGCCGGGCCCCGACCGTGGTGGTCGCGCGGACGGTCAAGGGCCGGGGTGTGTCCGAGGTGGCGGACGCCGACGGCTGGCACGGCAAGCCGCTGCCCGAGGACCTGGCCGCCCGCGCCGTCGACGAGCTCGGCGGGGTGCGACAGCTGACCGTGCGCGGTCCGCGGCCGCCCGACGCGCCGCGCCGCAGGTCCGCGGGCGCGGGCGCCCCGGTGGAGCTGCCGCGCTTCGAGCGGGGCGAGGAGGTCGCCACCCGCTCCGCCTTCGGCAAGGCGCTGGTCGCGCTGGGCGCCCGGCCGGAGACGGTCGTGCTGGACGCCGAGGTCGGCAACTCCACCCACACCGAGGACTTCGCGGAGGCGTACCCGGAGCGGTTCTTCCAGAACTTCATCGCCGAACAGCAGATGGTCGCCACCGCCGTCGGCATGGCGGTGCGCGGCCGCCACCCGTACGCCGCCACCTTCGCCGCCTTCCTCACCCGGGCCCACGACTTCATCCGGATGGCCGCGGTCTCGCAGGCCACCCTGACGCTGTGCGGCACCCACTGCGGCGTGGAGATCGGCGCCGACGGCCCGTCCCAGATGGGCCTGGAGGACCTGGCGATGATGCGGTCCGTGCACGGCTCCACGGTGCTCTGCCCGAGCGACGCCACCTCGGCCGCCGCGCTCACGGCCGCCGCGGCCGACCTCGACGGCATCTCCTACCTCCGGGCCACCCGCGGCGCCCACCCCGTGCTCTACGGGCCCGAGGAGACCTTCCCGGTCGGCGGCTCCAAGACGCTCCGCAGCAGTGCCGAGGACACCGTCACCCTGGCCGGGACGGGCGTGACCGTCCACGAGTGCCTGGCCGCCGCCGACCTGCTCGCCGAGGAGGGCGTCGCCGCCCGCGTCCTCGACCTGTACTCGGTGAAACCGGTGGACGGCCAGGCGCTGGCCGCGGCCGCCGACGCCACCGGACGCCTCGTCGTGGTGGAGGACCACCACCCGGAGGGCGGCCTCGGCGAGGCGGTGCTCGGTGCCCTCGCGGAGCACCGGCGCTGCCCGGCCCTCGCCCACCTGGCGGTGCGGATCCTGCCCGGCTCCGGCACCTCCGCCGAACTCCTGGACGCCGCCGGCATCTCCCGCGGACGGATCGCCGACGCCGCCCGGCGCCTGTGACCGGCCGGGCCGGAGGGACGGCGCCATGACCCTGCAGCACCCTGCCGAGAAGGGCGAGGACGGCCGCCGCGGCCGGTTCGAACGGTTCGCCGAACTGGCGTCGAACTTCACCGCCTCGCCGCTCTTCGCCGGCCTGTGCCTGCTGCTGGTGGCGGCCTTCGTGGCCGTTCACGCGGCCGGGCTCGGCGCGGAGTGGCAGCTCGTGGTGGGCGACACGATGACCGCCGTCACGCTGCTGCTGCTCGCCATGCTCAAGAACTCGGAGCGCCGTGCCGAGCACGCCATCCAGCGCAAGCTCGACGCCATCGCCGAAGCCCTCCTCGAACTCCAGGAGGACGATCCGGGCGAGGCCCACGACCGCCTCCGCGAAGCCGTCGGCATGGAGGAGCGGCTGTAGGCGGGACCAGCCCTCCCGGGCCGCCCCGCGGGGGCGGCCACCGGCGTGCCCACGCGGCCAACGCGCCGACGGCACGATCCCACCGTTTGTCCACGGAGGACCTCGCAATGAGTCACATCCCGGTGACAGGAGGACCTCATGACCATGATGCTCATCAAGGGCCCCTACCAGATCAAGAACTTCGAGCCGGACGGCGACACCGTCCACTTCCTCCCCGACGATCCCGGCTTCTGGCTCGAACTGCCCGGCGAGCACAAGATCGAACGGGACGTCCACGGCGGCGCCGCCCTCCGGCTCGACGGCATCGACGCACCGGAGACCCATTACCAGGGGGTCGGCCCCGACTTCGTCCACCAGCCGCTCGACCTGGGAGCCCACGCGGCCCGGAACGCCCTGCTGACCTGGCTGGGCTTCACCGACGTCACCCGGGGAGCGGACGAGCGGGTCACCTCCGCCACCCCGGAGACCGTCCCCGGGTTCGTCCTCGCCACCGGCGCCGACGCCTTCGGCCGCTGCATCGCCATGGCCGGCCGGGGCACGCCGATCCCGGACGCCAAGAGCGGAACGACCATCAAGGTCGACGTGCCGCTCCTGCACCAGACCGCCAACCACGAACTGCTCGCCCGCGGCCTGGCCTACCCGACGTTCTACTCGAACCTGCCCAAGGAACTGCGCCTCGACATGGCCGCCACCGCCCGCGGTGCGCAGGCCGCGAAGGTGCCCGGCAGCGTCTGGGCCTACGACGCCACCAACAGCGGCGCCAAGATCGAGGACCTGAGCTCGCTCACCGAGCACACGGTCATCCTGCCGAAACTCTTCCGACGCCTGGCCGACTACCTGCGCCTCTTCGGCCCCTCCCTCGACTCCCTCCCCGCCTACCTGGCCGGCGCGGACGACGAATTCTTCCTCTCCGAGCAGCGGACCTCCACCAGGGGCCTGCAGCGCGTCATCGACATCAACGACAGCACGATCAAACTGCGCCCCGCCGTCGAGGACATCGTCTTCGTCGAGAAGTGAGCCCGAGGGGCGGGCACCTCACCGGTGGACCGGCGTTCGACGACCGACCCGCCCGGATCCCGGTCCGCCCCGCCGGCACACGGCTGAGGTGCTACGGCCGGGCCGGGCGAGGAGGAGGCCGGCGGTGGCGACGACCGCACGGGGTGCGGCAACCGGCGCTCCGGGCGCAGCACCGCGCTGACCAGCCGGTATTCGCGGAGAGTCACCGGGCGAGGTCTCCGATGGGGCTTGTCTGCGCCGTGGTTGGGCGTAGCGTTGACTGTCAGTGGCGGAGTCCGTGATGAGAGCGTGGGCGCGCGGTGGATCGAGCACCGTCTCCGCCGCCGGCGTACGGGCGGCGCGGCGGGTGGGGGCCACGTCGCCCCGGGGACCACCCGCCGGGCCCGGGCGACTTCACCTGTCCGGGCGGCCAGACCCTGGTACCGGCTGACGTCACCCACACGGGCGTGAGCCTCGGCGACACCACCGACGGCGTCGCGGCGGCCATCCCCTGCACCTTCAGCAAGGTCTTCGCGGCCTTCCGCAAGTGACCTCCACCGCCGTCCGGCCGTCCCGGCGAACACCACCGCCGTGACGGCCCGCGGCCCTCCCGGCCCGTCCCACGGTGAAGGAGCCGGTCATGGCCGAATCGTTCTTCCACGCAGGTGGCGTCTACCGGCACGACGGGGACGGCACGCCGACCGACGCGTGCCTGTTCGTCGTGGTGTACGTCGGGCGGGCGCCGGAAGGCTTCGGCCGCCCGGGCGGGACGGGCGATGTCGCGTTCGGTTGGCGCCGCGGCACCGCGCCGGACGGCACCGTCACCCCGCTGGGCTCCTACGCCACCGCCGACTTCACCGGCTGGCACGAGATCGACGACTCCGAACTCGCCGCCGCTCTCGGCGACACCCCGCTTCCCGTCCACCCCGCCCCACCGGCACGGCCCCGCCGGAGGCGAGCCGACTGACCAGCCCGCCGACAGGCGCCCCGCCGTCGCGGCCGCCCCGGGCACCCGCCCGTCGGGTCGGGCACGGCAGCGGACCCACCGTGAGAAGCCGCGGTCGTCCTGGCGCAACGGGCCGACGGCCGGCGCCCCGGACACCGAGCGGGCAACGGACGCGACGGCGCCGACCAGCCGTCCGGCGGAGTGCGGCCGTCCCCCGGCGGGCCGGTGCGGGCGGCCGGCCGCGCCGGACGGTGTCCCGGCCGATCGCGGTGGACTCCCAGCGGTCGGAAGCCGTCACGGTGGCACCCCCGAAGTGCTCCGGCAGCCCGTGAACGGGCAGGGCCGGCACGGGAGCCGCACACCCGGCAGCCCCCGGCCGCGAGTCGGGCCGGGGGCTGCCGTGGTGGTGCGGAGTCGCTCAGAGGGCCTTGCCGTTGACGAACAGCTTGGCCGGGCCGGTCGGGTTGATCGGGCCGTACGCGACGGTGCCGTACGTGAGGGCTCCCTCGGTGACCGCTCCGTCGGTGACGCTGCCGGGCGTGACGGCGCCGTCGGCCACGGCACCGTCCGCGACGGGTCCGTCGGTGATCGCGCCGGGCGTGATGACGTTGCTGAAGGACGTGATCTTGTCGGCGTTGGAGCTGCGCAGGCAGTCGTCCGGGTTCTCGCCCGGCGCCGCGTCCCACGCACCCCAGGCGACGGCGGTCACGGGGGCGAACGTGTAGTCGCCGAAGGCGTAGTCACCGAACGCGTAATCGCCGAACGACCAGGGGCCGAAGCCGTAGTCGCCGAAGGTCCAGTCGCCGAACGCGGGCGCGTTCCAGTCGGGGGCGGCGCTGCCGGCCTCGAACGTCGGAGCCGCCTTCCAGCCCTTGAGGACGAAGCCGGTGTACTGGTTGGCCTTGCGGGCGTCGACGTCGAGGTCGTAGCCCAGGGTGCCGCTGAGGGTGCCGGTGCGGCTGCCGGTCCGGGTGCCCTCGCGGGAGGCGTCCCGGCTGCCGTCGCGGCTGCCGGTGCGCGAGCCGGCCCGGGTGCCGGTGCGCTCACCGGTGCGCTCACCGTCGCGATGGAACGTCTTGGTGCCGCTGCCGTTGGTGAACGTGCAGGTCAGGTCCTGCGAGACGGCCTGAGTGGCCGACTGGGTGCCGGACTGGCTCCCGGCCTGGGTGGCCGCCTGCGAGCCGGCCTGCGAGCCGGCCTGGGTGGCGGCCTGCGTCAGCGACTGGACCGCCGGCTGCTTGGCGGTGAACGCGAGGCTCTTGGCGTCGACGGCCTTCTGGAGCGCCGCGTTGTTGTAGCCGAGGGCGGTCTGCACGTCACCCTTGCCGACGAAACCGGTGCCGGTGGCGGCGTCGAACGTGACCGACGCCGAAGCAGGGGTGGCGCCCAGGGCGACGGCCGCCACGGAGACCGCGACACCGCCGACGAGCTTGCTACGCATGTGCATGAATGGAATCTTTCGTCATGTCGTCGCTCGATGGCCGGCCTTGAGGCGCCGGTGCGCCTCTCCCCCGCTTTCCGGCCGCACGGACGTGGCAGGCACCACACCGCGACGCCAATTGGCGCAGAACGCGAAGGGGAAGTACAGGGCAAGGCCCGTTTCGTGACCATGTTGTGCCGAATGGTCAGCTGACTCTCCACCATTTCCACGTACCGCTGCACGATTACGGAGCGGACACCTGCCGGCACGGTCGACAGCTCTGGTCCGACCCGCTGAAGGGACTGCGCCGAACCGCCCCACGCCCTGGCCAACAGGACGATCGGCGCAGGTCGCGCCGCCCGTTCGCCATCCCAGGGACGACCTCGAGCGGCTCCACGGAGGACCGGCCTCCGCCCACCGGGGTCACCGCCTCGCCGGTGACGAGGCGAATCCGGCACGGGCACGACCCGGCCACGGCAGCATCACCGTCGCGTGCGCGCCGAGTGCCGACTCTCGAATCAACGTTCCATTTCCGGGCTGCTCTCGGCATTCCGATCCCCGACGCACGGAATGCACGCAGAATGCCCCGCCTTCGCCGTGTGCATGATGAGGGCGGGAAAACCGTGCCGGATCATTGTTGATGAACGTTCAGCCACTTCCTCCGCGTCGCCCCGGGTGCCTTCCGATGGCGGCCACCCTCCCGGGCCGGGGTCCGTAGGCACGCAGGCACCGGCGGGGCAGCGGTGGGGAGCTGTGGCACCGACAGCCGGGGGACGGCAGCGGACACCCCGGGCGGGTAGCCGCTGCAACGGGTACCCGCGGGAAGGTACGACGGCCGCGTCCCGGGAATCCGCGGGGAGACAGCGGAGCGTGACCGAGCATAGGCCGTTGGGGGGCTTGTTCCCGTACGTCAGCGGCGTAGCGTGGGGAGGCAGGAGTGCAGCCCGTGACGAAAGCCGGCCCGAGGGGTGAGCCGAGAAGGGTGACCGTCTCCCGGATGCGACGGGAGACGTCGCCCCGGGCACGCCGGGCCGTGTGCCGGGTGCGGGCATCGCCGTTCGCAGCCAGGGGGCCACCGTTCGGACGGGGACAGTCCGAGACCCTTCAACCACCTCGATCCAGTCCCGAACAAACGGTGGCCCATCATGCGTATTCCCCGAATCGTCGCCGGAACCGTCGCGCTCACCGGTGCCCTCGTGCTGGGCATCGGGCCCGCCTTCGCGGACAGCCCGCACTTCGTCAAAGCCTCGGCGTCCTTCGCGTCGGGGTCGAGTCCGAACCTCAACGTGAACTTCAAGGAAGCCGGCCTCGGCGACACCGTCACGATCAGCTACACGGCCAGCGCCGACGCCACGGCCACCTACGCCTGCATCAACGGCGGCGGGAACCACCCGCAGGCCGCGAACAAGGCGACGGTGAACGGGCCGGTCAGCGCCTCCGGCAGCTTCACCTCCGGCAAGAACGGGTCGATCACGGCGACCCTGACCCTGACCCCGCCCAGCGCGGGCTCCTTCAGCTGCCCCAACGGGCAGAAGCTGGTGCTGGCGAACGTCAGCTACACCAATGTGGCGATCACGGACAACACCAACAGTGTGACCGAGAACATCGCCGGCACGTTCTCCAAGACCCTCTTCGACCTCTGAACCCGGCCGGTTCACCCCGAACGAGGGCCCGCCACGGTCACCGCGCTGCGGTTCGGCGCGGTGACCGTGCCACGAGGCGACACGCGACTGCGAGGCGAGCCGCGACGACTCCCGGCATCGGGGAGGGGAATCGGCCGCAGCGAGGTGCCGGAAGTCCTGACCGACGATCAGGCCGACGGAACACGCGGCAGCGGGAGGGCTGGTGCACTCCGGGGCGCGGCGAGCACCGGGGCTCCGCAGCGCACGGTCCCCCCAGGTCCACCGCCCGTCGGTCCGGTCAGGGGAGGCACGGCGGCGCCCGGCCCGCTGACCGCACGGGCCGGGTGCCGTGGTTTGCCCGGGCGGAGAACCGGCACGGCATCGGTCGACTCCCCCGTTCAGTTGTCGAAGGGCGGGTCGGGGCCGGAGAGGGCCCGCGGGGGTCGGTCCTGCCGGGAGCGGCCCGTCCGGGAATCGGTGCAACCTTTCGCACGGCACCAGGCATCAGGGATCCGGGCAGCGCAATCCGGCGGTGCCCGCGAAAGGGAGGGAGGGGTGCCTGATGGTGCGACGTACGGCGGGTTCACGCGACGCCGAGTTCACCGAGTACGCGGCGTCCCGGGTCGGGTGGTTGCGCAAGGTCGCGTACCTGCTCTGCGGTGACTGGGACCGGGCCGACGGTCTCGTCCAGGAGACCATCACCGAGCTCTACGTGAAGTGGCCCCGGGCGGGGAGGGCGGAGAACCGGGACGGCTACGCCCGTACGGTGCTGGTCAACACGTTCCTGGCGCAGCAGCGGACCTCGTGGTGGCGGCGGCCCCGGAGGGGCGGGACGGCGCAGGCCGCGGCCACGGCGTGGGCCGACGTGGACGCCACGATCGACCTGCGGCAGGCCCTGGCCGCGCTGCCGCCCGGGCAACGGGCGGCCGTGGTGCTGCGCCACTACTGCGACCTCTCGATCGAGCAGGCCGCCGACATCCTGGGCTGCTCCGCCGGCAACCTGAGGAGTCGGAGTTCGCGCGGCCTGGATGCACTCAGGGGTTCGTCCGACGACCGACCGGCCGAGGGGAGCAGGGCGTGAACGAGGAGACGATCCTGGCCGAGGAGCTCTCGGCGCTGGCCGACGGGTCCGCCCCGCCGAGCACCGTGGACATCCACGGGGCGGTGCGGCGCGGCCGTGGCCGGCTGCTGCGGCGGCGGGCGGCGCTGGTGACCGCCGCTTCCGCGGTGGTGGCCTGCTCGGCCGCACTGGCCCTGGTGCTGCCGGGCGGAGGCAGGGCGGCGGATCCCGCCGTGCTGCCGACCACGAGCGCGTCCCCGTCGCCGAGCGGCGTGCACACGTGGAACCCGATCCCGCAGTCGAGCGGGCCCGCCGAGACACCGTCCGAGACCAGGTCGCCCGCCCCGGTGACCGGCACCGATCCGCTGATCTCCGACGCGCGGTTCGGCTGGCTCCCGGACTCGGTCAAGACGCTCCGCTACATGCGGGAGGCCAACGGCCAGCAGGCCAGCGCGCTGGGGGAGACCGGGGAGTTCCCGACTCCCTCCTTCGGTCTCAAGGTCTTCCCGGCGGGGGTGACGCCCGCACTGCCGACCCTCCCGGACGGAAAGCCCAACCTGCCGGGCTACAAGCCGGGGAACCATGCCATCCGGGTCGACGCCCCGCAGGTCAACGGGCGGGAGGCGTACTGGATCACCGCGAGCGACCCGAACATGGCGGAGACCATGAACATCCTGCGCTGGAAGACCGCGGAGGGCCGGTGGGCGGAGCTCGACTCCGGCTCCCTCTCCGATGCCGACAGGCAGCGGATCCCGCTGAAGGTGGCGGCCGGCGTGACCACCGGCCACTGGCAGGTGCCGCTGCCGCTGCGGATCAGCGACCTGCCCGCGGCGTACACGGTGAACTCGGTGACGCTCCGGCAGGCGCGCGACGGCGGCGACTTCTCGCTGGACCTGAGCATCGGGTCCTCGACCGGCGCGTTCATCGGCGTCACGGTCAAGCCGGACGTCCCGGACACGGTGCGGACCGGGCCGGACGGAATGCCCCACCAGCCGGAGTCGACGACGTGCGCGTCCGAGAACGGCGTGAAGGCGTGCGTCACCGCCCTGGGGAACGAGGCGCACGTCTTCGACGCGGCCGGCGGCGCCCAGGGCCTGCTGGACAGGTTCACCCTCTTCGGCACGGACCCGGCCACCTGGAACACCGCCGTGCGTGACTGACGGCCCGTCGCGGGCGCAACGCCCGGTGCACACGGGGGCACCGGGCGTTGCGCCCGTCCCCACCGGCCGGCCGGGGCATCCGTCAGAACGGCGGCTCCGACCGGCCCGAGGACGCCCGGTCCGAGCAGGCACAGGACGTCGGTCAACGACCTCTCCGGTCTCGGAGGTCCGGAATGGCGGTGCTCCGGGTGGTTCGCTTCACCGCTTGACAGCGACTCCCGCGTAGGCCGGAGCCGCCTCCTGCCAGCCCTGGGGCAGCTGCCCCTGCGGCCGCCACAGCGGAAGCTGCACCAGTCCGGGATCAACCAGTTCGAAGTCCCCGAAGAACTTCTCCACCTCGGCCCGCGCCCGCAGGACCAGCGGCGAACTGGCACCACGATAGATCCGGGTGGTCTCTTCGGCCGCCTGTGGCGTCATCAGATCCTGCGTGCCGTGCGAGAGGATCAGCATGCTCCCGGGCGCCAGGACGTCCCGCAGCTGGGCCACCGTCTCGGCGGCCCCCTCCTCGTCCCGGACGAAGTGCAGCACCGCCACCAGCATCAGGGCCACCGGCCGGGAGAGGTCGATTGCCTGCTTCAGGCCCGGATCGGCGAGTATGGCGGCCGGGTCACGCAGGTCTGCGTGGAGAACCGTGGTGTGCCCGGCCGGGTGGTGGGCCAGCAGGGCACGGGCATGGGTGAGGACGATCGGGTCGTTGTCGACGTAGACCACGCGGGCGTCCGGAGCGACTCGATGGGCGACCTCGCTGGTGCTGCCCATCGCCGGGATCCCGGTGCCGATGTCCAGGAACTGCCGAATACCGGAGCCGACCGCGAACTCCACCGCACGGCCGAGGAACTCGCGATTGATCCGCGCCCCGAGCCGGGCATCGGGCATCAGCGCGATGATCTTCTCGGCAGCCTCCCGGTCGGCCGGGAAATGGTCCTTGCCACCCAGGTAGTAGTCGTACATCCGCGCAGGGTGGGGGATCCCGGTGTTCAGCTCCGCCGGGGGCTGCCACTCCCCCGCCACGATCGACGGCGGCCCACCGGGCGTCATCTCGTCCTGCACCAGCTCTCCCCCGGATCCGTGACATCTCGTCATCTCATCCTAACGGTCCCGGGCAGCGGCGGTGGCGGGTCCTCGGCCGCACCGCCCCCCTCCCCGCCGAGTGGACCCGCGCTCTCGCACCCCGGGCCGCCGGCGCGGCACCGGATCCGTTCCGTCCCGACCGTTCGATCCTGTTCCGCCCCGGACTACGCTCTGCAGCATGCGAGATGACGCCGATGACAGGGACCGCAGGCGCATACGACGCCAGGTGCGGTTCGCCGCCGGGATCGAGCCGGGCGAGTCGGCAGCGCCCGGCGGTGGCAGTCTGTTCAGCGAGTCGGTCCTGGTCTTCAACGAGAAGCCGAAGCTCATCGAACTGACCGCCGAGTACACGGTGTTCGACCGCGACGGCACAGAGGTGGGGAGGGCCGTCGAGACCGGCCACCACGTGCTGAACAGGGCCGCGCGGCTGCTGTCCCCCGCCCTCGCGAGCGAGCTGCGCCGCACGGTCGAAGTCCGCGACGCCGACGGCACCCCCGCACTCGTCCTGGAGAAGGCTGCTCACTTCCTCCGGCCCGAGGTGTCCGTCACCCGCCCCGACGGCACGCCGGTCGGACGGATCGCCCTCCAGGGGAAGGGCCTGCGACCGGCGTTCGACATCCACACCACCGAGCACAAGATCGGCACGGTGCGGGACAGCAGCCTGCGCGGCGACGAGATCTCCGTTCTGGACCTGGCCGGCACGGAGATCGCCCACATCACCAAGACCTGGGAGGGCGTGGCCCGGGTGACCTTCACCCGGGCCGACCACTACGTCCTGCGCATCATGCGGCCGCTCGCCGATCCACTGCGCACCCTGGTCGTCGCGACGGCCCTCTGCGTCGACCTGGCGCTGAAGAGCGACACCCGCACTCCCTGAGCCCACTCCCCGCCCCCGGCGGCCGCGCGTCGCCGGCAGCCCGGCGCCGGGGTCAGCGGTGTTCGGGGTTCTCGAAGTCGAAACGGCAGCCGGCCTCCCACTCGGAGCGCTGGTTGCCGTGGGCGGGGATGCGACCGGCGTCCTTGAACATCCGGGCGAGGCGAGGTGCATCAGGTTCCAGGTCATGAAGGGGGTGTTGCGGTTACGAGCTGGTGCGTGATTGCGCCGGGATGCGCCGGCCTGAGCTGGGGCCTTGTTCAGGCGGTGGCGGTACGGTCGGAGACCAGTCCGGCGATGGCGAGGTAGGTGTCCGGGAGCGTGTCGCGGCGGTGGGTCCAGCGAGTCAGGCCCTTCCATCGCTTGTGGTCGGCAAGGGCGGGTTCGACCGGGATGCGCTGGGAGGAGTGCTGGTGGCGGGCCCGCTCCCGAGCCTCGTGGACTTCCGGCGGTCAGGTCGTGGGTGCGGCCGGGTAGGACCCGGGAGATCCAGCCGGTCGACGCGCAGCCCGCCGGCCCGGCGGAGCCCGCCGCCACCGAGCAGCCCACCGAGCGGTCCCCGGCGGACCCCATCGAGGAGTCCCCGGCGGACCCCACCGAGCAGTCCGGGGGAGGAACCCGCCGGGCAGCCCCCGGCGGAGCCTGCAGCAGAGTCCCCGGCGGCGCCCGCCTCGGGCGAGGCGGACGGCGGCCTGGACGAAGGGACCGCCCCGAAGGGCTGAGGCGCACCCCGGGTCGGGCGGGGCCGCCTTGCCCCTCCCGGGG
This sequence comes from Kitasatospora sp. NPDC085895, assembly GCF_040702125.1. Classification (NCBI taxonomy): domain Bacteria; kingdom Bacillati; phylum Actinomycetota; class Actinomycetes; order Kitasatosporales; family Streptomycetaceae; genus Kitasatospora; species Kitasatospora sp. NPDC085895. Next base: position 176,995 of record NZ_JBFBJY010000007.1, read on the forward strand.
TCAGTTCTGCCGCAGGGCCGGCATCGGGATCGGGACCGAGTACGCGGTGGCGCCCGCTCCGACGCCGCGTTCGCAGCTGTTCGGCGGCTGGGTGGTGACCCCGCGGGTGGAGGGCGTCTCGGCCGCCCAGAACATGTAGCCGAGCAGTCCGCTGCTGCTGCCGGCGCCGTTGGGGGCGGCGCTCTGCAGCCAGCTGCCGGTGGAACTCTGCAGCGAGGCCGAGAAGTCGTTGCACTCCGGCCGGACCTTCGACCCCTCGGCGATGTACAGGCTGCCGGTGAACTTGGCGGGGGCGAGCGGCGGTACGGGCGGGTTGTAGGTGGGCTTGCCGTCCAGGTGCTCCTGCCAGTTGGCGATCGCACCGGAGGCGGACGGCTGCCGGGCGGGCACCATCGCGTTGGCGTAGTCGAGCACCGGCTTGTCGGTCCGCAGCCAGTTGGCGGTGGCGTACTGGTTGATGCCGATCAGCCAGCGGTCGCCGGCGGCGGTGTCGACGGTGAGCCTGGCGGCGGGGTCCGCGCCGGTGGCGTCGTACGGGTGGGCGGCCCGGTAGGCGTCGACGAAGGCCTGCAGACCGGTGAGGTTCGGGCCGTTGTTCTGCTCGTAGTCGATCTCGATGCCGACACCGAGCCGGCCGGCCAGGGCGGCGGCGCGTTGACCGAGCAGGGTGGCGTTCTGGGCGAGGGCCTGGTCCCAGGCGTCGGTGTAGGTGATGCCGCCGACGGAGAGCATCACCCGCGCGCCGTGGCTCTTGAACCAGTCGATCACGGCCTGGTCCATGCCGCGCGGGACACCGTCCAGGGTGGTGGCGTCGGTGGTGCCGTTCAGCAGCTTGAGCGGGTGGACGAAGGAGAGCACGGCCAGGTTGACCGAGGGGCGGCCGTCGCCGCGGTCGATCAGCCAGTGGTTCTTCGCGTCGAATTCGGCCATGTCGCGGACGGTGCCCCAGATACAGGCGTCGTCGCTGCAGTGCCAGGCGCCGTACACCTGGAGCGGGGTTCCCGCGGCGGCCGCGGCCGGCGGTCCGACGGGTACGAGTGCCGCGCCCAGCAGCGCGGTGGTGCCGACGATCGTGCGGAGCTTGTTGGACGGAACGCGCATGCAACGCCTCCAGACGGACGGGACGACCCCCGGGCGGATCACAGCATGAGGTCTGGACCACGTGGGGTCAACGGGGCGGACGACGCCGGTGGGCCGGGGCGTGACATGTCGTCAATCCTTTAACGGTCCCCGCTACACGATGCGCATCCCGCCAATGGCATGACGCACCGCACACTGGGCCGACTCCGCGCGCTGCGGAGCCTTCTCGCGCCGCCCCCGCACGTTCCGCCCCTAGGGAGTTGCCCGTGTCCGCCGTCGAGCAGTCCACCGCCGTCCAGGACCCACCGACCGTCCAACGCCTCAAGGCGAACTCCGTCGGACTGACCGGCGTGATCTTCATGGCGCTGGCGACAGCCGCACCGATCACCGCGATGACCGGCAACCTGCCGGTCATCGTCGGCGGCGGCAACGGCGTCCACGCGCCGGCCGGCTTCCTCTTCGTCACCCTGGTGCTGACCGTCTTCACCATCGGCTACGTGGCGATGGCCCGGCACATCACCACCGCCGGCGCCTTCTACGGCTACGTCTCGCACGGCCTGGGCCGGGTGGTCGGCATGGCGTCCGGCCTGCTCGCGATCCTCGCCTACGTGGTGTTCGAGGCCTCGATCGTCGGCATCTTCGCGTACTTCGGCCAGCAGGCCGTGGAGTCGCAGTTCGGCGTGGACCTGCCCTGGCAGGTGTTCGCGCTGGCGATGCTGGCGATCACCGCGATCCTGTCGTACTTCGACCTGGAGGTGGCGTCGAAGATCCTCGGCGTCTTCCTGGTCGGAGAGGTGCTGATGCTGATCCTGCTGGCCGGCTCGGTGCTGGCGAACGGCGGCGGTCCGGACGGTCTTCATCCGTCCTCGCTCAACCCCACCGGTGCCTTCGCCGGGATCAACGCCGGTGTCGGCCTGTTCTTCTGCTTCTGGTCGTGGATCGGCTTCGAGTCGACCGCGATGTACGGCGAGGAGTCCCGCAACCCGAAGCGGATCATCCCGCGCGCCACCCTGCTCGCGGTGGTCCTGCTCGGCGTGCTCTACACCTTCGTCTCCTGGATGGTGCTGAGCGGCAACGGCCCGGCCAAGTCCCTCGACATCGCCACTGGTTCGAGCCCGCTCGACCTGTTCCTCGCCCCCGCCCAGCAGTACCTGGGCCACTGGGCGGTCACCGCCTTCCAGTGGCTGATGGTGACCAGCGCCTTCGCCTGCGGCATGGCCTTCCACCAGTGCGCCTCCCGCTACCTGTACGCGATCGGCCGCGAGGGCTTCCTGCACCCGGCCCTCGGGCGCACGCACGCCAGGCACGGCTCCCCGTACATCGCCTCCTTCATCCAGACCGGCATCGCGCTGGCGATCATCGTGGCCTTCTGGGTGACCGGCCAGGACCCGTACGTCGGCCTCTACACCCTCACCGCGATCCTCGGCACGCTCGCCCTGCTGGTGGTGCAGACCCTCTGCTCCTTCGCGGTGATCGCGTACTTCCGGCGCAACCACCCCGAGTCGCAGCACTGGTTCCGCACCTTCACCGCGCCGCTGCTCGGCGGCCTCGGCATGATCGCCGCGATCGTGCTGCTGGTGATGAACCTGGACACCGCCGCCGGCGCCGCCTCCAAGATCCTCTTCTTCAGGTTCATCCCGTGGATCGTCGCCGCGGTGTTCCTCGGCGGCATCGCCCTCGGGCTCTGGATGAAGGCCAGGAGCCCCGAGAAGTACGAGGTGATGGGCCGTCTCGTCGTCGAGAACGCCCAGGAGCGCGAGGACGAGGAGCCCGCGCCGGCCGCAGTCTGACCCACCGCGGTCCGACCCTCGCCCCCCAAGGCCACCTCCCCGCAGTCCGACCCCCCGTTTCGCAGTCTGACCCCCACCGAGAACGGAAAGGCTGTCCCCCACATGGCACGCACCCACCAAGCCCGGCTGATCCGCACCCTACTGGCCGACCAGGCGGTCGCCGACCGGCTGCAACTGCCGGCCGACGAGTACCGCGGCCTCCGTGACGAGGCCCGCGCCGAGCCGGACGGCGTCTCCCGCCGCGCGCTGCTCGGCCGGGCCGCCGCCCTCGGCATCGGCCTGACCGGCGCCGCGGCGCTGTCCGGCGGCGCCAAGGCGCACGCGGCACCCGTCACCACCCCGAAGGTCGTCGGCTCACCGCGGATCGCCATCATCGGCGCCGGCATCTCCGGCCTGAACGCCGCCCTCACCCTCGCCGACAAGGGCGTCGCCGCCACCGTCTACGAGGCCGACCCGACCCGGATCGGCGGCCGGATGTACTCCGGCGGCAGCCCCTCCAGCCCGGGCCTGTGGAACCAGGGCCAGGTCTCCGAATGGGGCGGCGAACTGGTCGACACCGGCCACCACGCCATCAAGGACCTCTGCCAGCGCTTCGGCCTCGGCCTGACCGACGTCGCCGCCGACCTGCCGCCCGGCGCCGAGGGCATCTTCCACTTCAACGGGCACTACTACCCGAAGGACCAGGTCGACGACGACTTCAAGCAGATCTGGCAGTCGATCAAGACCGACATCCAGGCCGGAGGCTCGGCGCCCACCTGGAACAGCCACAACGCCGCCTCGGTCGCCCTCGACAACATGTCGATCCGCGACTGGATCAACTCCCGGGTGCCGGGCGGCTTCGGCAGTGACCTCGGCGCCCTGCTGGACTGCGCCTACGCGGTCGAGTACGGCGCGGACACCACCACGCAGTCCTCGTACGCGATGCTGGTGATGCTCTCCTGGCAGTCCAGCCCGGGCAACCTCTCCATCTGGGGCGGCTCCGACGAGCGCTGGCACATCACCGGCGGCAACGACCAGGTCCCGCGCGCCATCGCCGCGGCTCTGCCGACCAGCACGGTGCAGATGGGACACACCCTGCAGGCCGTGGTGAAGAACGCCGACGGCAGCCAGACCCTCACCTTCGCCCTGGACGGCGGCGGCACCAAGACGGTGGTCTCCGACCACACCATCCTGGCCGTCCCGCTGCCGATCCTGCAGAGCCACGTCGGCCTGTCGAAGGCCGGGCTCGACCAGATGATGAAGGGCGTCCTCGCCCACATGCGGATGGGCGCCTGCACCAAGCTCAACATGCAGTTCACCAACCGGAACTCCTGGTCCGGCACCGGCGTCTGGCCGGGCGTCTCCGACGGCGAGTGCTTCGCCGACCTTCCGTACCAGCAGGCCTGGGACGTCACCCGCGGCCAGGCCGGCAGCAACGGCATCCTGGTCCAGTACGGCGGCGGCAGCCTCGCCCGTGGCCTCACCCCGCCGTCGGCGTTCACCACCGCGTCCACCGCGTACACCCGCAACCTGGTGGACAACTACCTCAGCCAGATCGACTCGATCTGGCCGGGCACCAAGGCCGCCTGGAACGGCAAGGCCACGCTGTCCGCCTGGCACCTCAACCCGTACTCGTACGGCGCCTACTCGTACTGGCCGGTGGGCTACCTGACCACCTACGCGGGCTACGAGGGCACCGCACAGGGCAACCTGCACTTCGCCGGCGAGCACACCTCGTACGACTTCCAGGGCTACATGAACGGCGGCGCCGTCGAGGGCGCCCGGGCGGCGAACGAGGTTCTCGCCGCCATCGGCTGACGGGTACCCATCCGCAGCAACGGCAACGGGCGGTCCGCCATGCGGGCCGCCCGTCGCGGTTCGATCACGACGTGTCCAACTGGTCGCGCAATGGGTGGATCATCCGGCGGAACCGTGCTGTTGGCCGAATCACGCCTGAGCCGCTGCCGGCCCGACCGGCTGCCCTGGACGTCGGGGCCGAAGGTGCGCAGCGCGGCCCTGCACTCCCGGCAGGCCGTCACCGTGGACGGCGTCCGGGTCGACCTGCTGAACGAGGCCGGTGCGGCCCGCTACCGCCGGGCCGAGGTCGGCATGGTGTTCCAGTTCTTCAATCTGCTGGACGACCTGACAGTGGTGGAGAACGTCCTGCTCCTAGCCGAGTTGGCGGGCGTCGACCGGGCCGGGGCGTGCCGGCGGGCGGCGGAGCTGCTCGACGTGCTCGGGATCGCCCGGCACGCGGGTGCCCCACCCGGCCCGGCTCTCCGGCGGGGAGCGCCAGCGGGTGGCGGTGGCCCGGGCCCTGATGAACCGTCCGGCGCTGCTGCTCGCCGACGAGCCGACCGGTGCCCTGGACTCCGCCGCGGGCGAGGAGGTGAAGCGCCTGATCACGGACCTGCACGCGGACGGCCAGACCATCGTCACCGTCACCCACGACCTGGCGATGGCCCGGGCCTGCGCGAGCCGCACGGTCACCCTGGTGGACGGCCGGATCGCCGCCGACGAGCGGACGGAGGCCGTCCGATGAGCGGGGTCGGGCGGGTGGTGCGCGCGGGCGTGCGCCGCCTAAGGGTCCAGACGGTGGTGGTCCTGCTGGCCACCCTGATCGCGGTGACGGCCTCGGTCCTCGGCGGCTCGCTCCTGGTGGCCTCCGACGGGCCGTTCGAGCGGGCGTTCGCCGACCGGCGCGGTGCCCATCTGACCACGGACTTCGACCCGGCCCGGGTGGACGCCGCGCAGCTCGACGCGACCACCCGCGCCCCGGGCGCCACCGCGGCGGCCGGGCCGTTCCGCACCGCGACCGTCGACCCGCAGGCCGGACCGGAGCTCGGCCTCCCGGCCGGCGTCTCACTGCCACCGCTGCGGGTGGTCGGCCGCGCCGACCCCGGCGGCCCGGTGGACCGTCTCACGCTGCTCGGCGGCCACTGGCCGACCGGCCCCGAGCAGGTCGTGCTCTCCGTCGACCGGGCCGGGCCGGTCCACGACCTGGGCGCCGTCCTGCACCTGCCCGCAGCGCCCGGTGCCGCCGGCATGCTCGCGGCCATCGTCTTCGGCACCGCCGCGACCACCTTCGCGGTGGGCATCGCCGCCACCACCACGTGGGTGCAGCAGGCCAAGAACCATGACCGCGCCGATGTGGCCGTACGGCTCCTGCCCCCGCCGGGCGCGGCGGCCCGCCCCGCCGCGTCCGCCGGCCCGTCCGCCACGTCGTCCACCGGGGCGTCCGCCGACCGCGCCGCCCTGGCCGCGGCCGTCGAGCGGGCCATCGGCGGCCGCGCCGAAAACGGGACCTCGTACGGCGTCGCGCAGGCCGAGCTGACCGTGCCCGGCGTGGCCGGCAGCACCCGGGTGATCACCTTCAGGGGAACGCCTCGGCGGCCGGCTACCGGATGGTCTCCGGACGGTGGTTCCGGGGGCCCGGCGAGGCGGTCGCGCCATCCACCTTCCTGACCGACGCCGGTGCGAAGGTCGGGGACACCGTGCGCCTGGAGGACCACGGCCGTACCGTCCCCGTCCGGATCGTCGGCGAGGTCTTCGCCCCGCACACCGAGGCCGACGAGGTGCTCACCGACGCCGCGGCCCTGCCCGACGTCCCGGCAACCACCTACTACGCGGCCGTCCGGTGGGGCGTCGACGCGGCCCGCCATCTGGACGGGCTGCGCACGGAGCTCGCGCCGCTCGGGGTCGCCGTCGAAAGCGGCCGGCCGGGCGGCTCCAGTGATGTGATCGCCGCACTGAACGCCCTCACCGCCCTGCTCACCCTGATGCTGGTCGCGGTGGCCGGCTCGGGGTGCTCAACACCATCGCCCTCGATACCCACGAGCGCGTCCGGGAGATCGGCACCGCCAAGGCGCTCGGTATGACGCCCCGCCAGACCCTGGCGACGGTGCTCGCCTCGGTCGTCCCCGGCGGTGTCCTCGGCGGAGCCGCCGGGCTGCTCGCGGGCGTGGCGCTACACCCGGTCACCGCACCGGCGATGGCTCGCGGAGCGGGGCTGACCTTCCCCGCCGCGGCCCTGGACGTCTACCCGCCGAACCTCCTCGCTCTGCTCGGCGCTGGCGGCCTGCTGATCGCCGCACTCGGCGCGCTGCTGCCGGCCACCCGCGCCGCCCGCGCCCGGACCGTCACCGCGCTGCGCGCGGCGTGACGGCGGCCGGCGCGAGCCCGGCGGTGCGCGCGGCGACGCCCGCCTGGACGGCGAACAGCCGGCCCGCGACTACTGGTCGAGCGCGGCGAAGTGACCGTACGTCTCCAGGCTGACGAAGCCGTGCAGGGTGGCCCACGCCAGCATGGTCGCCTCCGATCCCTTCCTCGCCTTCGCAACAGCCGCCCTTGTGTGCCACCGATGGCTCCCAACCCGCGACGACCTCGATAAGTTGAGTGCATGACGGCCGAGTTCGAGACCTTCACACGCACCGCGACCGGCTACACCCCCTACCCCTACCAGTCGAAGCTGGCCGCCGACGGCCTGCCCGCCCTCCTCCAGGCCCCCACCGGCGCCGGCAAGACCGTCGCCGCGGTCCTGCCCTGGCTGCACCGTCGTCTGGCGGGCGAGGACGGGGGCACCCCGCGCCGGCTGGTCCTCGTCCTGCCCCGGCAGTGCGTCGCCGACCAGACCTTCGCCCGCGTCGGGCGGTGGCTGGAACGCCTCGACCTGACCGGCGAGGTGGGGCTTCACCTCCTCGCGGGTGCCGCGGCGCAGGAGGGCGCCTGGCGGCGCAGGCCCGAGCGGACCGCGATCCTGATCGGCACCCACGACATGGTGCTCAGCCGGGCACTCATGCGCGGCTACGCGGACACGCGGACGATGGCGCCGGTCTCGTACGGTCTGCTGCACACCGACACCCAGTGGGTCTTCGACGAGCTGCACCTGCTCGGCCCCGGCCTGTCCACCGGCATTCAACTCCAGCGGCTGCGCGAGAAGTTGGGGACTTCCGCGGCGACCAGGACGATGTGGATGTCGTCCACCCGGGCTCCGGCCGACCTCGGCGAGGCGATGCACGTCCCGGACGGTCCCGAGACGCGTCGGCGGATCACACGCCTCGACCTCGCGCCCGAGCGCTACCCGGCCGCCCTCACCGAGGTCGTCACCGCCGCGCACGTGCCCGGCACCCGAACCGTCGTGGTGCTCAACTCCCTGGAGCGGGCCCGGGCCGTGCACGCCGGGCTGACCGCCACGGGCCTCGAGGTACTCCTGTTGCATCCGTACTTCCGCGCGTCCGACCGCCGCCGCGTCCTGCTCGCCGCCACCGAAAAGTCGCGTGACCTCGTCGTCGTCGCCACCCCGGCCGTGGAGGCCGGGCTCGACCTCTCCAGCCGCACCCTGGTCACCGAACTGGCACCGTGGGCCTCGCTCGTGCAGCGCGCAGGCCGCTGCAACCGCCACGGCGAGCACCCCGAGGGCGACCTGCTGTGGTGCACGCCCCCGGAGGGCGGCGACGCGGCCACCGCACGCTGGCTGACCGCCCACGAGGGCCGGGCCGTCACCCCCGCCGAGCTGCTGGCAGCCCGCGTCGAGGAGCCGCTCCCGCCGCCGGGACCGGGCCGCGAGGACCTCCTGTCCCTCTTCGACTCCGCCCCCGACAGCGGCACCGCGGCCGCCACCGCCGACCGCTGGATCTGCGAGCCGTCCGACCTCGCCGCGCTCCCGGCGCTGGTTGCCTGGCGCGCCTGGGAGCCCGGCACGCCAGGCACGCCCGGCACGCACGCCGAGTCCACCGGGCCCGCCGAGGACGAGCCCGACCCGTCGAGTGCCGAGCTCTGCCCGGTGCCGCTCGGCGAACTCCGCCACCTGCCCGCCGGCCGGGCCTGGCTGCGCGACGCGCTGGACGGCCGGTGGCGCCCCGCACGGCCCTCGGACCTGCAACCCGGCGGCCGCCTCCTCCTGGACTCCCGCACCGGCGGCTACCTCCCCGACCAGGGCTGGACCCCGGCGAGCCCGGTCCCGGTGCCGCCCGAAGCCGCCGCTCTCGAACGGCCCGCCCACGGCTGCACCTCCTGGGTCAGCCTCGACCGGCATCTCCAGGAGACCGCGGACGAGGCACGCCTGCTGCTCGCCGCGCTCCCCGAACTCCCCACCGAACTGTACGAGTCCGTCATCCGAGCGGCCCGGTACCACGACCTCGGCAAGTGCCACGACGCCTTCCAGGAGAAGCTGCGCGCCGGCCGGACCGACCCGCCGGGCGGCCTGCTCGCCAAGTCCAAGAACGGCGCCCACCCGCTACCGCCCCACCGCTCGCCGCGCCCCTACTTCCGGCACGAGCTCGTCAGCGCGCTCATGCTCCGGCACGACGGCCACCACCCGCTCGTCACCTACCTGGCCGCCGCGCACCACGGCCACGTCCGGATCACCGTGCGCCCGCGCGGCGAGGAGGCACCGCTGCTGCTCGGCGTCGCGGAGGGGGACCGCACCCCGCCCGTCACCCTGGACACCGGCGAACACTTCCCCGCCCGGACCCTGCACATCGCCACCTTCCCGGCGGCCTGGACCGAACAGGCACTGGCTCTGCGCGACGACCCCGACCTCGGCCCGTTCCGGCTCGCCTTCCTGGAAACCCTGGTCCGGGTCGCCGACTGGCGCGCCAGCGCCCGCCACGACGGCCCGCGGTGACGCCCTGGCGGGGCTGCCGCAGGCGGGCGGTCCGTCCTGGTGGTCGCGACGTCCTGCTCCACAGCGAGCTCGACAACCGGCCCGCCCACCGCATCCTGCACTGCTAGGTCGACCTGCTGCGCCGCCGCGGCCCCGAGGCGGCCGAAGCCCGGTTCACCGCACCGGTGCACCTCGACCCGAACGACACCCTCGGCGCCCGCATCCACACACCCGACGGCCCACGCCACCGCGGCCTTTGAGCAGTACCGGCCGGCAACGGTTCGGCTTCGAA